>JAGGZP010000029.1 GCA_021161965.1 bacterium | reverse complement strand
CTATCTTCACCGGCACTAAAGTCACCATTTTTAATCAGATTATCCCCTTCTGTTGCGCCCGGCTCAGCAAATACTTTACATCCACTTTGTTCTGTCGGACATAAACCAACTGAACCATCATAAAATTCTTCAGTTGACTGATAAATTCCGTAATGCGCTGTTCCATCTTCATTATAATAGCAAGGCTGGTCTGTTCCTTTTTTGAACCATCCGGATATTGTTTGTTCCGCATTGCCCGGTAAAATCACATTATCTCGCCACTCGCAAAGTTTATCTTTTGGATCCTTAAAGTAAACCGGGCTTCCAGAACCTAAATCAACATAAGCTTCGCAACCCAAATCATCTGCTTGACAAATTGTTGGTTTTAAATTGTATTTATCCGGATCATTTTTGAAATAAACATCAGTCCAAGCAGTAATACTTCCGTCTGTTATTTTTGGCAAGCCAAATTTTTGGCAACCTTTATCTTCTGGCCGACAAGATTTGTTTTTATTATTCACCAAATAAATAATTTCGTCTTTAGAAACTTTAATATCATCATTTTCATTGGTATTTTCTGTATTGAATTCTTGAGCAAATGGTGAAGATGAATTTTGGGTATCAATTAATACCTCGCAACCAACTTTATCTTCAGAACAAAGATGATCAAATGATTTTAAATAATACAATTCTCCAATACTATTTTTATAAGCCTGACAACCAATATCATCAATTGTACAAGTTTCTGGAATTTCCCAAGAACCTTTGATTAAATACAAATCTTGAGAAACTTCTTTTAAAGAAACATTATCTAAATAAAATTCTGAAGAACCAGAAATAACTAAACTAGAAATTGTTTCTCCCACAGGAATATAAATTGGTCCAATTTTTATTTCTTGCCATTCATCAGAAGAAACAGAAACCGAACCAAAACTAATCTCAATAACATTATCATCTTCATCCTTGCCCTTAAATTTTACTGAATAAGTACCACTTCCTTTTGCCCAGAAAGATAACAAATAGGATTTTTCCTGGGAAATTAAACCAGAAACATCCCTTGACAGACTAGTGCCACTGGATTGAAATGAATGGCCACCAAAATAAATTGATTCAGAAGAAATTGTTCCGCCAGTCCATTTCTCAAGTTGTTCATCTGTTTCAAAATCATCAAAGATTATCTGGCGGACATTATTTGCTGCACTTCCTTTATATTCGTGACAATTGACATTAGCTGCACTACATTTTCTTCCTTGAGAAGGAATTGCTAAATAATAACAATTATTATTTTTCCAGGTTCCACCAGAAGCAAGACAATCTGTTTCATTAGAAATTGTTTTTCGATAAGGATGACAATCTGGAGAACAAGTTATTGTGTATTCATAAATTGCATAATAAACATTACCATCTTTATCGTAAAATTGTTTACAATGAGGATTTGTTGCCATATCAGATTCACTACATATTCCCTCGGACTCATTAGTAATTGCTGGACTTCCATTAGCATTTGATTTCAAATAATATCTTTTTAACTGATAACCGGTTGTTTCTGAACCAACCCAGGTATAATAATATTTACAAGTAACATTTTCTTCGTGAGTAAATGGTTGAGGATCAATTGGTTGATTATTTTCATTAGTTTTTACACATTGTCTTAAATAAGTGTAATATTCTAATCCTTCCCCACCCTGTAAAACTAAATCTAAATTTGTAAATTCTGAACAGCCAACTTCTGAAGCTGGACAAGTTTTTGCTGTATCAGGAATTAAATCAACATTGTCTTGACCAGAATCAAAATAGGTAGGCATTTCTTTAAACAATTGATATCCAACGCATTCTGCAGGACAATAATCGGTCTCATAAACAACTCCAGGAACAGGGGGTTCGCCATTTGTTGGAGTATAAATATCACAACCAACATCATTAGATGTGCATTCTAAAGCATAGTTATAACAATCTAAATTATTATTTGAAAAATCGCCATCGCCATCATAACAATTCATCCAATCCGGCGCTTTTTTGAGATAAATTAAATTTTTTGAACCATAATTTGAATAATTACTCAATTTTTTTCCTTCTTCAATTTGGATATTATCAATATAAATTGGCCCACCATCAGCTTTCCAATAGAAATTTTTAATTGTTAAATTCTCAGAAATTTTGTAAGTGTAAGAAATTCTTTGCCAATCTGAATCTTCTGGAATTGTCTGTTTGCTGCCCTCAATTTCAATTCCTGTACCCGACGACGAATCGCCATAGTAGAGAGAAAGGCTATGGCTATTATTTTCATCTTCATTTTTTACCCAAGCAGAAAATGTATAATAGTGATTTTTTAAAAGATAAATATCTGGAGCATCATCATTTAAATAAACATAACCATTAGATTCTAATTCAGCAACAATTTTTTCTGAAAATGCTTTTGTTTCATTAAGGATAAATTGGGCATTGTCGTTTGCTGTCCATCCTTTAACACTTAAATTTCCCTCTTCATCAATTCTGTAATTCTCGAAATCGCTATTAGGAACTAAATTTGTTCCTAAATTTTCTTTTGTTCTGATAAATTGATGACAACCTTCTGAATCAGCTGAACATTTTTCAACTTTGGCATTAAAATAAATTGCATTATCAGACTTGTCTATTGTATAATAATTACCCTCGGCAGTTTTCCTTAAAGATTTCCCTGGTTCAGTACAAGCCCAAATACCTTGGCCATTAGCTGCTAAACCATCAACCCAATCTTGGCAATACCACTGACAACCAAAATTATTTTCATCGCAATTGTCAAAATCTAATGTATTTTTTAGATAAGAAAATTTCTTACCATCTTTAACTCTTTGATAAGTTCGACAAGTTACATATTGCTTATCGCAGGAATCACCATTAAATCGCCAGATATTTTTTTCTCGAACACAATATCCGTATGTATCGCATTTACCATTTTTATCTTCGTGAATACAAGTTTTCCAATCAACACAACTTTTTTGTCTCTGAGCAGTTTCAGGAACTGGAACAGCAGAATATGCTTTTGCTTCACAACGGGTTGCTGGAAGTTTTAAGACCCAATTTGGATCAACTAAATGATAAAAATGACTATTTTCATCATTAAACCCGTCAACTATTTCTTTTAAGGTATAATTTGCTTCTGTGCCAAGTTCTCCACTGGCAATTTTTTCTGCAGCAATTTGTAAACCTAAAGGAACAATTCTTGCTAAACGCAATTTTTTAATATTTGTTAAACTATATCGGCTAAGGTAATCATCGGGAGAATCTTTGATTCCGTAACCACTAACATACCAATCGCCGTGTAAAAGATTTTTTTCAATTGCCTCGGCAATGGTCATTTTATTTTGGACTGCCTGAACAAAACCTTGATCCATCACACAATTTTCTGGTAAAGCATAATCTCTTGGCGATGGACAACTGGAAAAGTCAGCTAAAATATCTTCATTTCCTGCCGGGGTTAAACTCACTTTAGCTAAACTAGCAAAAATATTTCTTGCTTCAGTTGTTCCCGGACGACCACCACTTTCTGTTCCTCCTGGCCCTAATCTTTCACAATTTGTTCCGCCAGTAATCATACAAAGAAGTTGTTCTTTAGTATATCCTTGATATTTTTTCCAGTTTTTGGCCATTTGCGCAACATTTAACCCTTCTCTATAAAGTTGGTCGAGGAATGATTTTGAAAATTGTTGAACAAAAATAGTCATTAAATCAGCAACTGGGTTACCAGTATATTGTGGTCTTTTAAATATATTTTTGAATCCCTCATTTGTTGTTCCACTGACTGTTGAGGCAGGAACTTTTACTTCCCCAGAAATTTTGCTTTTCTGATGTGTATATCCTCCCTGTTCTGTAGCAATTTCTGTTTCTTGTGCCTCTTCTGCTTTTGTTTTTTCTTTTTTTGCTTCTTCTTCTAAAGTGAGTCTTTCACCTAAAGGATTTGATGCTGGATTAAATACTTTACTTAAATCTTTAAGCAAATCATCTCCTGTTTTAAAGGCGGTTTGTGTTTCTTCAATTGTTTTTGATTCTAAAACATTTAGTAACGATTTTGCAGTGTTTCCTAATTCAATAGCCCAACTTAATTCCTGACGGGCTAAATCAGTGAAAGCTGAAACTGGCTGAAGACAATTTTCTCCAAAATTAGTCCCCGGACAACCTTCTAAACAAAGTTGAGAGCAAAAATTATCGGCATAGGTACAAAATTCACCTTGACTTAATCCAGCACAAGTCATTCCTTGAGTAATATAAGCATCAATAACCTTTTTCTGTTCTTCTATTTCTTCTTTTAAACTTCTCAGTTCGTCGACTGTCGTATCCGAAGGCAATCCTCCACCACCTTCTTTAATATAAGAACTAATTACTGTAAGTCTCTGATAAATATCTTTAAGTTCATTGTGAGAATCACTCAGTTTACTTCTCGCATAATTACTTAACTTCTCTGATGTGGAAATTAGCGACTCTAATTGAACTGATGTATTTTTTATCGAACCTCGTGTTAATTTAACATCAATATCAAGTAATTGTTTTTTACGAGCTTCTGCCAAATTTTTCCGAATCATTGTTAAAGAACAAACTCTCTCCTTCGGAATTGGCCCGACTGGTTTAACTTCGGGAATACTTAACAAAATCTTTAGCTTAACCATCGGATTAATTGGTTCACAAAGACTACGATTCAAAAAACTTTGCTGAGCCATTGTATCAATAAATGTTCCTAATGCTTCATCTGCTGCCTGACTTAACATTTTTTTAGGATTTGTCAAAAAAAGTGGTTTTTGACCTGCACCACCAGTTGCTGCATATTGTCCAGCCTGTTGGGCTATTTGTGCGGCATAATTATAAATAAAATTACGGAAAACAACTGAGGACGATGTCTTCCAAGCCCAAACTATCAGTCTTCTTATTTTCGCAACAATATCAGTAACAATCCACTGAGCATGAGCTGTTTTTGGGAAAAATAAAATAGGAGTAAAAATTGATAAAAAGATTACCAATAAAGTTACTCCGCTAATGATTTTTATTTTAAATTTGTTCATAACCCATTTTAATTATTCTACTGTATTATTGAGAACATCGCTAAGCGCTTTTAAATAAATTTTTTTTAAAGTCTGATCGTCAATTTTATTTAATTCCTTCTCGTCTATCCCTAAATTAACCAAAAACTTTCGAATTTCTTTAGCGTCAGCATTCGGATCGAAGATAACAGAAAAATTATTTTCTACTTGACTATCTTGGATTAAGTTTTCTGGATTTATCCCTGTGCTTTCTTTGGTTTTATTATATAGCTCTATTAAAGTTTTGTCATCTAACTTATCCACAATCTCTTTTGAAAAACCGGCTTGATTAATCAAAATTTCTCTTATTTTGTCAGCGGAAATACTTTCTTTTGTTGTAGCTGGCTGATTAAATTCTTTTTCTAAAACTGGTGTTTCTTTAAGCAATTTTTTATTCTCTGGGGTTGAGTAAGGGTTTAAGGGATTACTTCCTGCATCAATTTCCTCTTTGTCGGAGAAGCCATCGCTATCACTATCCGGCAAATAGATTGATGTATGATATTTTGTTTGTTCGTCTAAATCAGTAAGGCCATCATGATCAGTATCTTTGCTTTGAATTTGGGATAAAATCCGTGCTACCGATTGTTTATTTTTAATTTGCGAGCGGACAAATGGGCCAAAAATATTATTTTTCAACTGAAAAAATATTAGGCCAATAATCAGAAAGCTAAAAACTATCAAGAAAAAAACTGCTAAATTATTTTTTTTCATAAAATTTTACAAGTTTTTGCCAATCTTCTATTTTTAAATTTTCTGCACGAATTTTTGAATTTAATTTTAATTTCTTGAAAATTTTCTGTCCACTTTCTTTATTATTTATTATACCACCTTTTATTAAATTGTTAAGTAGATATTTTCTTGGCGAACTAAAGCCTGCCCGAACAACCTTAAAAAACTTGTATTCATCTATATTTTTCTTATTAGTGGTTATTGGTGTAATTTTTAAAATAGCCGAATCAACTTTTGGTCTTGGCCAAAAATTACTTCTTAAAACATATCGGATAATTTTTGGCTGGCTGTAAAATTGAACCGAAACTGCTAAAAGATTCATTTTGGGTGGCTGAGCACAAATTCTTTGAGCGACTTCTTTTTGTAAAATTAAAACCATTAATTTTGGTTTTTGTTTTGCTGATAAAAATTTTTTTAAAACAGCGCCAGTAATATTGTAGGGAAGATTGGTAACAATTTTATAATTTTTAATTTCTAATTGAGAGATTGACATTTCAAGAATATTCTCCTGAATTATTTTAACATTTTTAAAATTTTCTAATTGTTTCTTTAATATCTCAACTAATTTTTTATCAATTTCAACAGCAATAACTTTTTCAACTTTTTTGGCTATTTCTTTAGTTATTGTTCCAATTCCTGCACCAATTTCTAAAACTATATCATTTTTTAGCAAGTCAGCTGATTTAATTATGTCGAAAATAATTTTTTTGTTAATTAAAAAATTTTGTCCCCGCCTTCTTAAAGGTTTAAAATTGTACTTTTGACAAAGAGATTTTACTTCTTGAATAAGAGACATTTATTTAATTATAAACAGAAT
>JAGGZP010000034.1 GCA_021161965.1 bacterium | reverse complement strand
TCATGTTTATCGAATTGAAGAACCGAAAGAGGAATATACAATATCCCGAGAAGGCAATGTTGAGTGGAATATTGAAAAAATAAAGGCGCCAGAAGTTTGGAAAATGGGTTATACTGGAAAAGGGGTGGTAATTGGTTTTATTGATACTGGAATTGATGCAACTCATCCAGCAATTAAAGAACAGCGTTATCAAGATGGACCATCATGGTTTGACGCGACAACTGATACAGGGACAGATCCTTACGATGATATTGGTCATGGTACTCACGTTACTGGAACTGCTTTAGGTAAAAATGGGATTGGTGTAGCTCCTGATGCCAAATGGATAATGGTCCGCGCTTTGGGGAAGAATAAATGCTAAAAAATGTGTTGATGCAGTACGTGTTCCGGGGAAAAAATTTGTATTTAAAATTATCCCGAATATTTTCTCCGATTTTACAATTATAAAACTAACAATCAAGTACTCTAGTAATATCGATTTAAGGATTTTTGATGTCTCCGGCCGCCAGATAAAGATAATTTGTCAAGGAATCAAAATGCCGGGTAGATATCAGTTTGTTTGGTATCCAAATGTACCTGCCGGTGTTTACTTCGTTTATTTAAAAATTGATGATAAGCATCAAACTAAAAAGGTGATTTTCATTAAAAGATAGAGGAGGAAATTCCCCTCTTTTCTCTTGCGTTATTTTTAGAAAGTTTTATAATATAAATTGTCTAAATTTTAAATCTAATTTTATGAAAAGAAAGAAGAGTAAAAAGGAAATTATTAAAAAATTCTCACGTCATCAAAATGATACAGGTTCAAGTGAAGTTCAAATTGGGATTTTAACTAAAGAGATTAATGATTTAGTTGAGCATTTAAAATCCCATCCTCACGATTTTTCTTCAAGGCGTGGACTTTTGCGAAAGATTAGTCGGAGACGAAAATTTTTAAAGTATTTACAAATAAATGATCCGAAAAAATATCAGGAAATTATCAAAAAAATAAGAAAATAGTATGCTTAAATATAAAAATCAAAGAGTTGGCGTTTTTATTGATGTTGCCAATATGTATCATTCGGCAAAAAATTTATATAGAGCAAATGTTAATTTTGCTAAGGTTCTTGATGAAGCAGTTGCTAATCGTCAATTAATTCGGGCGATTGCTTATGTAATTCGGTCAAAGAGTCGGGAAGAACAAAGTTTTTTTGAGGCATTAGGACGAGAAGGATTCGAGGTTAAAATGAAAGATTTACAAATTTTTCCTGGAGGAATAAAAAAAGCTAATTGGGATGTTGGTATAACTGTTGATGCAATTAAATTGGCTGATAAATTAGATGTTGTTGTTATAGTCAGTGGGGATGGAGATTATGTTCCTTTAGTTAACTATCTGAAAGAAAATAAGGGTTGTCGTGTTGAAATAATTGCTTTTGGTAGAACAACATCGGCAAAATTGATTGAAGTAGCTGATAACTTTACCGACTTAGACAAAAACAAAAGAAAATTTTTAATTAAAAAGATATAAAAAATATGGAATTTAGAACAGAATTTGGAGGAAGAAAATTAATTGTTAAAACAGGCGAATTAGCTGGGCAAGCAAATGGTTCTTGTCTTGTTCAATATGGTGAAACAACCGTTTTAGCAACAGCAACAATGTCAAAAGAAGAAAAAGAAGGAATTGATTTTTTTCCTTTGACTGTTGAGTATGAAGAAAAATTTTACGCAGCTGGAAAAATAAAAGGTTCGCGTTTTGTTAAAAGAGAAACAAGACCAACAGATGAAGCGATATTAGCTGCTCGAGCAATTGATCGTTCAATTCGTCCACTTTTTAATCAAAAAATGCGCCAGGAAGTTCAGGTAATTTTAACAGTTCTTTCAATTGATCAAAAAAATGATCCAGAAATAGTTGGTCTTTATGCTGCCTCAATAGCCTTGGCTATTTCCGATATTCCTTGGGAAGGACCAATTGCTGCTGTCCGTGTTGGAAAGATTGGGAATGAGTATGTTTTAAATTCAACTGTTGAAGCACGGAAAAAAAGTATTTTAGATTTGCTTGTTTCCGGTTGGAAAGATCATATCTTAATGATTGAAGCTGGAGCAAACGAGGTTGATGAGAAAACGATGTTTGAAGCAATAAAATTTGCCAATAAACACGTTTCGAAATTAGTTAATTTTTTTCGGGATATCCAAAAAGAAGTTGGTAAGCAAAAAAATAATTTAATAATTGAAAAACTTAAAAAATCTGAAGAGGAATACGAAAAAATAGTTAAGGATTTTATTACAACTAATTCGCAAAAGTATTTATTTACTAAACCACTAAAGACAAAAGCCGACCGCGTCGGAGCAGCAGAAAATATTAAAAAAGATTTGGATGAAGTTTTAAAGGAAAAAGGTATTGGAAAAGAAAAAAGAGAAAAAGCAGTAAAGATGATTGATGAGCTTATTCATCGTGAGGTAAGCCGGGGAATTTTGGATAAAAATTTAAGAATAGATGGTCGAAAACTTGATGAAATTAGGCCAATAAATTGCTTTGCTGGTGTTTTACCTCGTGTGCATGGTTCAGCAATTTTTCAAAGAGGTGAGACACAAGTACTTTCAGTTGTTACTTTAGCTGGACCAAGTATGGAACAATATCTTGATACAATGGAGCGCACTGGGAAAAAACGTTTTATGCATCATTATAATTTTCCACCTTATTGTTCTGGTGAAGTTAGACCAATAAAATCAGTCAGTCGGCGATCTATTGGTCATGGAGCATTAGTTGAAAGAGGATTACAGCCAGTTATTCCTGATAAAAATAGTTTTCCTTATACAATCCGTGTTGTTTCTGAGGTTATGTCTTCAAATGGTTCGACATCAATGGCTTCTGCTTGTGCATCTTGTTTGGCTTTGATGGATGCGGGAGTAAAAATAAAAAAGCCAGTTGCTGGTATTGCTATTGGTCTGGCTTCAATTGAAGAAGATAGAGAAATTAAAAAATATAAAATTTTTACTGATTTACAAGATTTGGAAGATGGACCAGGGGGAATGGACTTTAAAGTGATAGGAACGAAAGATGGTATAACTGCTATCCAAATGGATACAAAAACATACGGACTCAATTTTGATATTATTTCTGAAACATTAGAAGCAGCAAGAAAAGCAAGGTTAAAAATTTTAGAAAAAATAACTCAATGTTTACCAGAACCCAGAGCACATCTTTCGCCTTATGCTCCTCGCATTGCTTCATTTAGAATAAATCCGGAAAAAATTCGCGATGTTATCGGACCGGGCGGAAGGGTTATTAATGATATAATTGCTAAAACAGGGGTAACTATAGATATTGAACAAGATGGTTTAGTAGTTATTACTGCAGACAATGATAGTGCGCTTAAAAAGGCATCTGATTGGGTTAAAAATTTAGCTCGGGAAATAAAAATAGGAGAAGTTTTTCAAGGTAAAGTTACTCGAATTCTTAATTTTGGAGCATTTGTTGAGATTCTTCCCGGACACGAAGGCTTAGTTCATATTTCAGAAATGTCCTCGAAAAGAATTTCTCATCCAACTGATGTTGTTGATGTTGGCGATATCGTTCCAGTTAAAGTTATTAGTATTGATAAAGAAGGAAGAATAAATTTATCAATAAGAGCTGCTCTTGATAAAAATTATAAACCGAAAACTAAACTACAACACAAAAAATATACTCGTTCAAGAAGAAAGTTTTAGTGGAAATAGTTTTTTTGTTTTTTTGCCAAATAGACGTTTTTCATTAGATAAATAACAGTTAACGGCCCAACACCTCCCGGAACAGGAGAAATAGATTTTGCTTTTTTATAACATTTTTTATCAACATCACCAATTGGTTTTCCTTTAATTCGATTATAACCAACATCAATAACAATCGAATTTTTTTTAATCATTTTTTCCTTAATAAATTTTGGTTTACCTAAAGCGACAATTAAAACATCCGCTTTTTTTATTTTATTTTTATATTTTTTTTCTTTAAAATAAACAATTTCCGTTTTTATTTTTCTTTTTCTTAATAATTTTTCTAGCGGTTGAGCGAAAATTTTATTTTTTACAAAAATTATTGCCTTTTTATTTTTTAAATTTG
>JAGGZP010000009.1 GCA_021161965.1 bacterium | reverse complement strand
TAGAGCAACTAATATTATTAATATAGATGGCGATATTTACACATTCGACAGAAATACTAATTTTATTTATCAGATAAAGGGTAGAAAAATAGAGAAAGCCAATGAAACATCAGTTAATGTTGGTTATCTCGAAAAAATGATATCTTTTGGAAAGGATAATTTGATTTTTGTCTGCAATAATCATAATTTAGCTGATTTTGATTTGGTGCGAAAGAAATTATCACCAATTAGTTTGGCAAGTAGTTTTCCTAATTTGCAAATTAAAGATATTGCTAGTTATTCCGAAAGTCTTTATATTCTCGATTCAAAAGATAGTCAAATATTAAAATATACTAAAACAATCGACGGTTTTGCTAAAGAAATAAAGTGGCTTCAAGAGGAGGCTAATCTAAATAATGCGATTTCAATCGCGATTGATGGTTCAATTTATATTCTAAAAAGAGACGGAGAAGTTATTAAATTTTACAAAGGTAAAAAAGTAAAATTTAGTCTAGAAAAAATTTATCCCAAGCTTACAGATGCAATAAAAATATATACTAATGCTGATTTAAAATATATTTATATCCTCGATCCGACAAATAAGCGTTTAGTAATTTTTAAAAAAGACGGAAGATTAAAAGAACAATTAATTAGTTCTAAATTTAACGATTTAAAAGATTTTGCGATAAGTAGAAATGAAAAAATAATTTGGTTTTTAAATGGTAATACTATTTTAAGAGTGTTGTTATAGCATAATAAAATTTATTGTACGCAAAAAGGCACTGATTAGTGCCTCTTTGTTTTTTAGATTGTTGTTTTATTTTAAAGTAACTTTCGCCCCTGCTGCTTCTAACTTTTTTTTGATTTCCTCAGCCTCTTCTTTTCCAGCACCTTCTTTAATAACTTTTGGTGCTGCATCAACGAGATCTTTTGCTTCCTTTAGACCAATACCTTGAATTATTTCTCGAATAGCTTTAATAACGCTAATTTTATTACCACCGACTTCGGTTAATTCCACATTAAAAGTTGTTTGTTCCTCTTTCTTTTCAGCAGCAGCGCCAGCTCCAGCAACAGCAGCAACTACAGGCGTCTGAGCAGAGACACCAAATTTTTCTTCTAAAATTTTCACTAATTCAGATAAGTCAGCAACAGTCATCTTCTCAATTTTTTCAACAATATCCTTAAATTTTGCCGGTACTTCTATTTTTTTTTCTTCTTTTGAAGTTTTGTTTTCTTCAGCCATAAATTTTAATTAAAAATTATTTTTGTTTTTTAATATTATCTAAAACAGAAAGAAGACCTTTTAATAAATTTCGTTGAACAGAAACAAAACCCGTTATCGGTGATTTTATCATCCATAACAATTGCCTAAGTAATTCTTCTCTTGATGGTAATTTAGCTAATTCTTCAATTTTTTCTTTATCGATAAATTCACCATTAAAAATTCCTCCATTTATTTCTCCTTTATTTTTTTCTTTAATAAAATTGACAATTATTTTCGCTGGAATAATTTCATCTTCAAATCCAAAAATTATTCCTAAACCACCCTTAAGATTTTTTGTTTCAAGCTCGATTTTCTTTTCCGAATCTTTAAGCGCTTTATCAAATAATGTCTTTTTTGCAACAAGAAGCTGGCAATTATTTTTTCTTAGTTCTTTTCGCAAATCATTTGCATCTTTAACTGTCAAACCGAAATAATTAATAAAAATTAGTGATTTAGCCCGGGAAAGGCTTTCTTTAATTTTTTTAACAATTTCTTCTTTTTTTTGCCTTGTTACTGCCATAAAAAATAACTGCGGTATACCGCAGACATAAAAACAATTTATACCTCGACAGGGTATTAAGTTCTTTTTTTGAACACCTGTTGTCTACGGTATAGGTTAATTATAAATAATTTCTATTTTTTGTCAAAAAAGTTATCCACAGAAATTATTTCAACAATTTTACCTGATCAATTTTACCAATCATTTTAGTATATTCATTATTGACTCGATCCAGAGCATTTTTGGCGTTTGTTATATGAGTATTTGCTACGTTCAAAATTTCACCCAATTTTTCTGCATCTTTTTGAACAGCGGATAAAATTTGAAAGATTTTTTTAGCACCTTCCTGAATTTGCTGACCACGCATTCCAATCATTATAACCCTTAGAAAATAATAGAAAGAATTTGGTGAAACAAAATAGACTCTTTTCTTTCGGGCGTAGTCATCTATTTGTTCAGCTTTGCGAATTATTTCATAATAAATTGTTTCCGAAGGAATATACATTACTGCAAAATCAACAGTCCCTTCCTGAGGGAGGATATATTTTTTACTAATATCGTCGATATGTTTTTTTACATCGCGAATAAATAATTTAGTGGCTTCTTTTTTTTCTTGATCATTTTTTGCTGTAACTAGCTTACGAAAATTTTCCATCGGGAATTTTGCGTCAATTGGAATTATTCCTTCTTTTGTTTTTAAAATTGCGTCAACCCGCTCGCCACTGCGGAATTTATATTGTAGTTCAAAATGATGTCTTGAAAAATATTGTTCAAGTAAATCCTGTAATACTTGTTCGCCGATATTTCCTCGCAATTTTGGTGATTTTAAAAAATCTTGCAATGATTGCATTTGATGGCCAATTTCTCTCATACTTCCTAATTCTTTCGTTACCTGAGCAATGACTTCTGCAGCTTTATCTAAACGTTCATTAATTGTCCGTTGCATGCCTTGTAAGCTTTGATTAAGCATCAAAATTGACTGGTCTTCTTTTTTCTTTTCTTCAATCTTTGCTAAACGATGATTTAAAAAATAAAACAAACTACCAAATCCAATAAGAAATAAAATAATTAAAGTGATAATTAAGTAAGTCATATAACTTTATTATATCAAATACTATTACTTTGTGAAGTGAATAAAGTAATAATACCGGATAAAACAACAACAATTAATATTATGTTCAAGTTTAGCCACAAAGTTACAGAACCAGGACGAAAATCTTCGAGAAATACTAAAAATAT
>JAGGZP010000046.1 GCA_021161965.1 bacterium | reverse complement strand
CCATATTATTGATTAAAAGGTAAAATGTTTGGTGGATTTTTAATATTAAAATGTTTAAATATTGTAACCGACTCATGCCAGTCAACTTGAGCCAATCGCTGATAACTAAAATAAATAATAATTACAATCCCGGCAATAAAAATAAAAGAGACTAAAAGTGTATGAAAATTCAAAACACCATAACGGGCTAAATTATATAAATTCGCTAAAAAAAACAAGAATATAGAACCTGCCAAAAATAGATAAATATAAAGAAATATCGATAATGAAATTGTCATATCATTTTTTTATAAATCTTTGATATAATTTAATAATCTCTTTCTTCTGTTTTTCCAAATCATTTGTTTCTCGGCGAATTCTTGCCTTCTCTCGACGAATAAATTTACGAATACTTTTCGGCAAATGCTTTCGAATCATAAGTTACCTCTCAAAAATTTAATCTATCTTATTAATTATAAATCAATAAATAAAAAAAGCAAGTCTTAAAAAGAAGATTATTTAAAAACTATTTTTATTCCTCTTTTAGCTTGCTTATTTTTTCAACATCTTCTTCTTTACCAATAATGAACAAAGTATCGCCTTGCCTAATTATATCCGATGAACGAGGCAAATAGTTGGTACTCTTGTCGTCCCTCTGAATTCCAATCAAATTTATTTTATATTTATCCCTTAAAGACAATTCGCTAATTGATTTATCAATAAATTTTTTTGGAGCAACAACTTTAACAACGCTATAACCGCTTGACACGGGAATATAACTCAAAATATTTGTGGATAAAACATCAAGAGCTAGTCGTTTCGCTGTCTCAACCGAGGGCAAAACTACGCGGTCAGCACCAACCAATTCTAGTATTTTTTCTTCAATTCTTGAATCCGTTCTAATGCCTCGAGCAATAACCTTTGGTACACCTAATTTTTTCAAAAGAGCCACGCCTAAAACACTGGCAAGAAAATATCTTTCACCAATTGCAACAATTGCTAAATCGAAATCATCTAAACCTTGCGTCTTTAGTGCTTCTTCATTAGTCACGTCTAATTGAACGACAGAAGCAACTTTATCTTTAAAATCCTCAACAATTTTTTCATCTTTATCAACTGCTAAAACTTCTATATTATGTTGTGTTAAAGTTTCGGCGACAGTTCTCCCAAATTGTCCCAATCCAATAACAATAACTTTTTTTAAATTACTGTTCATAAACTCTCTATTAAGATTTTTAAACGGGGATTGAGGGAATCGAACCCCCAACTGCGGTTTTGGAGACCGCTGTTATACCACTTAACTAAATCCCCGCATCTATTTTGTTTCTTTATGGATTGTGTGTTTCTTACAATAGGGACAATATTTTTTAATTTGTAATCTCGTTTTTACTTTCTTTTTATTCTTTCTGGAAAAATAGTTGATATGGTGGCATTCGGTACATTCTAATTTTATTAAATTTTCTTGTGACATATAGTTGAATAAACTTAAATAAAACTACTCAAGGAAAATAATAACATAAATAAAAAAAAAGAAAATACCTAAATGCCTATAACATAAATGAAAAAGCAAATACCTAAATAATACCTAGAAGTTAACAATAAAATCTTGACTAAATAAAAAAAATCTTTACAATATTAATACATTAGGTTATTATAAAAATATGTCGGAAAAAGAAAAAAAACAAACTGCAAAAAAACCAAAGCTTCCTAAAATTAATAGTCTAGTTGAAGGGAGAGTTATTAAAATTGGAAGAAATGAAATATATCTCGATATCGGTGGTATAGCAACTGGTGTAGTTCGTGGGCCGGAGATTGAGGATGAACTAGGAAAAATTACAAACCTAAAAATTGGCGATAAAGCTACTGCTATGGTCACTGATCTAGATAATGAGAAGGGACTAATCGAATTATCTTTTCGAAAAGCAGGACATCAAAAAGCTTGGGAGAAACTAAATGAAATGTTCAACAAAGGCACAATAATTAAAGTAAAAATTATAGATGCTAATACCGGAGGTCTAATTGCTCAATACGGAAAACTCATCGGCTTTATCCCAACATCTCAGCTATCAGTTGATCATTTTCCTCGCGTTAGCGATGGAGATAAAACAAAGATACTAAATTTACTCAAGCGGTTCATTGGCGAAAAATGGCCAGTTAAGATTATTGGGCTAGACCAAAAAGAAAATAAACTTATTTTTTCAGAAAAAGGTTTAACAGAACGGAAGAAGAAAACAAAATATAAGATTGGCGATATTATTGAAGGTGAAGTTTGTGGCTTAACAGATTTTGGTGCATTTGTTAAATTTGACAAAAATGAAGAAGGGTTAGTTCATATTTCCGAAATTGGCTGGCGAAGATTAGATAGTCCCTCGGATGTATTAAAAGTTGGCGATAAAGTTAAAGCAAAAATTATTGGTAAACAAGAAGAAAAATATTCACTTTCTATAAAGCGTCTAATCCCTAACCCTTGGGAAAATGTTGAAAAAAAATATAAAGTTGGACAAATAGTTAAAGGAAAAATATTGAAAATCAACCCTTTCGGTTTTTTCGTTGAGCTCGATCCGGAAATCCATGGTTTAGCACACATTTCCGAAATTTCTGATAAACCAATTAAAGATCTGTCAAAAATTGCTAAAGTAGGCGACACCTTAAAATTTAAAATTGTCTCTATCGAACCAGAATTCTATCGTCTTGGTTTATCTTTAAGAGGAGTGAAGCAATAAATACTCAATTCCTAATTAACCTAATTTCTAATGTCTAATCAAATCCCAATTTCCAATGACCAATAACCAAACAAATTCCAAAAATCTAAAAATTTTCAATGATCAATGATCAATTTTCAATAAATTTTCAATGACTCAATTTTCAATAGTTTGGAAATTG
>JAGGZP010000035.1 GCA_021161965.1 bacterium | reverse complement strand
GGTAAGATTAATAAATAACTTATTCCAAAACCACACTGCCAAATTTTTTAAAATTTTATTAGAAATTCCTGGCGCGTAACTAAAATAAATATTATTTTTCGCTAAGCCAATTTGGATACCTTGTGAACCGTATTTATGTAAAATTTTGTATGCTTTTTTATGAGCAAAAATTAAATTTTTTATTGCTATTGCTATATCCAATAAATCAATTCGTTTATTTCTTGAAAAAGCATTTCTTAAAGGCGGATACCAAAAGACATAAATTAATGGCTCATTTATTGTTAGCCAAAATTTAACATCTATCCCTAAATTTTTAATAACAAATTCCACATAATCCGCAAAATAATCTGCTGCTTTTTTGTTCAGCCAGCCACCTTCTTTATAAAACCATATTGGTGTCGTAAAATGACAAAGTGTAATAAAAGGAACAATATCTCTTTTTTTCAGTGCAAAAATTACTGATTGATAATGCTTTAATTCATTATAATCAAATTTATTTTTTTTCGGTTCAATTCTTGACCATTCAATTGAAAAACGGTAAGCATTTTGATTTATTTTTTTTAAAATATCAAAATCTTTTTCATAAAAATAATAATGGTTGCAAGCTCTGCCAGCTTTCTTAGTCTCTTGACATTCCCAATCATTATTTTTTATCCCACCCTCAACCTGATAGGCTGATGTTGCTGTTCCCCAAAGGAAATTCTGAGGGAATTTTAAAAATTTTTCTTTCATTAAAGAATTATCACCAAATTATTATTATTAAAATAACAAAATCCCGATTTAATATCAAAACTTAATTTATTTTTTTCTTCTTTTTCTAAAATAATTTTTCCTTTAGTCAATAAAATAAAAGATTCCGCGTGTTCGGGGAGTATTTGTATTTGTCCCCAATAAGCTGGAAGTATTACTGATTTTAGATTATTATAAACTTGTATTTCTTGCACAGAACAAATTTTACAATTTATCAATGACATAAAATTATTTTTTTATTTCATCTAATGAACCAATCATATAAAGATCATTTGGATCGATATTATCTAAATCACCATTTAAAATTTTTTCACAACCATCAAGTGTTTTCTCTAATGGAACAAAAACACCTTTCCTTTTACTAATTGACTCAGCGGTAAAAAATGGTTGACTTAAAAATTTTTCTAACCTTTCTGCTCTTTTAGCAATTATTTTATCTTCTTCAGAAAGTTCTTCAATGCCAAGAATAGCAATTATATAAGATAATTCTTGATATTTTTGAAAAATTCTTTTTACTTCGCGAACAATCTGATAATGTCTTTTACCAATTATATCTTCATCTAAATTAACCGAAAAAGATTTTAATGGGTCAATAGCAGGATAGATTCCTTTTTCAGCAATCCTTCGAGAAAGAACTAAAGCAGCATCAAAATAAGAAAATGCAGAAACAACTGCTGGATCAGTTAAATCGTCGGCTGGTACATAAACAGCTTGAATCGAAGTAATTGATCCTTCTGGTGAAGAAACAATTCTTTCTTCAAGGTCAGCAAATTCTTTATCTAAAATTGCTTGATAACCAAGCTCTGAAGGAACTTTACCTAAACTTGTAGCTAACTCCATCCCTGCCATTGCGTAACGAAAAATATTATCAATAAAGAAAAATATATCTTTTTTTGTTTTATCTCTAAGATACTCAGCAGCAGTTACAGCACTTAAACCAATTCGTGAACGAACGCCAGGCATTTTATCCATTTCCCCAAAGTATAAGGCAGTATCTTTAAGTACATTTAATTTTTTTAAAGTTAGATATAAATCATTCCCTTCACGAATTCTTTCTCCAATGCCAGCAAAAACAGAATAACCAATTTTTTTTAAAGAAATATTATGAATAAGTTCAGTAACTAAAACTGTTTTTCCAACACCTGCTCCACCAAAAAACCCAATCTTGTCTCCCTGACAAAATGGTACTAAAAGGTCAATTGCTTTAATTCCTGTTTGTAAAACTTTTTTCCCAAACAATATTTCTTTGGTCTTCATTTTACTAATATTTCTGATCGTTCTTACTTCCTCGGATTTAATATTATTTTTTTTATCAATTGGCTCACCAAATAGATTAAACATTCTCCCAAGAATCTCTTTGCTTAAACTAATTTTAATCATATCGCCAGTATCATAAATTTCATCTCCACGATATACTTTTTCAACCGGGTCAAGCGCAATCGCCTTAACTCTCCCCTCAATTATTTTCTCAACAACTTCAAAATGAACTCCAGAGGAAGTTTTTAATAAAGAATAAATTTTTGGTGTGTAATCGTTAGCAAAAACAATCTCAGCAATTCCTCCCTGTAAGGCAATAACTTTCCCTTTTTTATTTTTTTTATTCTTTATAGCCATAATTTAAAACTTTATGAGCAAAATATTCTTCTATTTGCGCTTTAGTAAGTTCTTTTCTTCTTTGTTTTAAGAAATCATTAGTTAGCTTTTTAATAATCTTTTCTGTCTCTCGACTTGCCTTTTCCATTGCCACCGCTCTCGACGATAATTCGGATAACTTTGCATCCATTAAAATTTGATAAAAATAAAACTTAATAATTTTATCAGTTAAGAATTTAATTATTTGTTGTTTTTTTGGTTCAAAAATTGGTAAACCAACAATTTCTTTATTTTTGTCCTTTCTTTTTTCAAATTCCGCTAAAAATGGCAAATAAGTTACCAAAAGAGATTCTTGAAT
>JAGGZP010000061.1 GCA_021161965.1 bacterium | reverse complement strand
TTATGTTTTCTACTCCGCGAATAAATTTTAGAAGGTTTATAACCTAATTTTATAATATCGTTTCTAATTTCTGATAAATCCTCCGGATTTCCATAAAACCAAATTATTCCTTTCTTTTTTTGACCAATAAAATTAATCGTTCCGTCGCCGAGAATAAAACCATATAATTTGAGTAAAAAAGGCAATTTTTCATTATCTGTTTTCAAAGGTAAAAGACCTCTCGAAGTTAATTCTGAAATAATTTGCTTTTTATTCCCTTCAATTTTAAGTTTTTCTATATCTTTTTTAGAAACAATAATTGATTTATTCGGTTTTTCGTATTTTACACCCTCAAACGGATAAACAGCAATTTTAGAATTTACCTTTAATTTTTTAAGTGACATCATTTTTCTTTCGGAAGTAAAAAACGGATGGTCTTCGGTCGCTTCTATTGTCAAACCACTTAATGTTTTAATACGGTAAACTTTATTTTTTGGTTTAAATCTTTGGAAAGAAAGTAAACTCGCATCTATTGCACCTCTATTAAAATTTATACTTTTAACACTTGACTCTTGCCACTCAGATTCTAAATCTTTTATTTTTGTCCAATAGCCAAAACTGTGTAAAATTCTAGTTTTACCAGTAAGACAGTTGATGTCAAAACCGATTCCGCCGGGAGAAATTACGCCATTCTCATAATCAATTGCGGCAACACCACCAATCGGAAATCCGTAACCTTCATGAATATCTGGCATTGCTAAAGCGTATTTCTGAATTCCTGGCAAGGTTGTGACATTGATCAATTGTTCAAGAGATTTATCACGGAAAATTTGACTAAACATTTTCTTATTAACATAAATTCTTGCCGGAACTCGCATATCCGAACGATAAGTTTTTGGTATTTCGTAGAGGTTGTCTTTTATTTTTTTTAAGTGGTTTCTTTCAATTGCCATATTCCAATAGTAGCATATTATAAAAATTTGAAAATAGTATTGACAAACTTTTTATCCCTGTTACCATAAAAATAAATTAAAAAGGAGGAAAGAAAAATGATTTGGGTTCTAATGTCTTTTATGATTACATCGGCAAAGTATGATCCCTGGTTTGGTTCAGATAAACTCTTCCATTTTGTCGGCTGGACAACGATTAGCTTTTTGTCTCACGGAGTTTATCAAGGTTTCTATCAAAGTACAGATAATCGCGGATTATATCTCGCAATTACTAATGGAGCAACATCCGGGCTTTTCTATGAACTCCAAGATGGATTTTTTCCAAGAGGCGCTGATGGCGCCTCACCAAGAGATTTCATCTGGGATATTGCTGGCTCTTTAACTGGTACATTTTTAGCAAAAACAATCACAAAAAATAAAGGCTTTACAAATCTCCACAAATTTTGGAAAAGAAAAAAGAAAAGCTGCTTATTTAATTTTGGATTAAGTGTAGCAATGGGATTCATTGGGTACGGTTCCGGGAGAATAGAATTTGATTACCATAGCTTTACAAACGAACAATTAATGGCGCGTTATACAATAATTGTTACATCTAGCTTTCTATCGATATCAATAAATGAACATTTATTTTTGCCGAGAGAAGATCGAACAAGCTGGAAAATGTTATTAATTGATGCAGCTGGTTCTTTTACTGGTACATTTATTGCTAGTAAAATATTTAATTATAATCCTAGATGGAGTCAACTTATTTTTAAACTTTTTCATTACGAATTCAATTAAAAAGGGGTTTGCATAAACCCCTTTTAATTTCTAAAATTTTTTATTCGGCAACTCGGAATACTTCATCAACAGTTGTAATCCCGTCAATTGCTTTGAGTAATCCATCTTGGACCATTGTAATCATTCCTTGTTTTTTTGCCAAATCCCTCATTTGATACTCAGAAACCTTCCCACTTAAAATAACTTTTTCAATTTCTGAATTCATTGTTAAGACTTCATAAATACCAATCCTCCCATGATAACCAAGACCCTGACATTTTTCACATCCTTTCCCGTAATAAAATTTTAAATTATTTAAATCAACCTGATAATCTTTTGGCAAATCAGCTAAAATTTTTTTAACTCTTTCTAATTTTTCCGGCCCCAATTTAATCTCCGTTTTACAATTATCACAAATTCTTCGGACTAATCTTTGTCCAATAATTGAATTTATTGCTGGAGCTAAAAGATAGGGTTTAACTCCCATTGATAAAAATCTTGGGATTGCTCCAGCGGCATCATTTGTGTGTAAAGTTGAAATAACTAAATGGCCAGTTAAAGCAGCTTGAATAGCAATTTCAGCTGTTTCTAAATCGCGAATTTCCCCAACCATAACTACATCAGGATCTTGCCTTAAAATAGACCTTAATCCTTTAGCAAAAGTATAACCTTTACTCTCGTCAACTTGACTTTGATTTATTCCTTTTAGCCGATACTCAATCGGATTCTCTAAAGTAATTATTTTTGTCTCCGGTTTATTTAATTTATTCAAAATAGCATATAAGGTAGTAGTTTTACCGGAACCAGTTGGCCCAGTTGTAATAATCATTCCATTTGGCCGAGAAATTTCTCTCTTCAATTCTTCAAACGCGCGGCCACGAATGCCTAAATCTTCAAAAGCAAGACCAGTTGCTGAAGACCTCAAAATTCTCATTACCACACTTTCTCCATAAGCTGTTGGTAAACAAGAAACACGAACATCAACTTCTTCATTAGTTAAATAAATAGTGAAACGGCCATCTTGTGGTTTGTCAGTGATATTAATTTTAAGCCCAGAAAAAAGTTTAATTCGGGAAATAACTTGCGGCCAAAGCTTCTTTTGTAAACTAGCAACATCAATTAAAATTCCGTCGATTCTAAAACGTACTTTAATATCCTCCTCCTCTGCTTCAATATGAATATCAGATGCCCGTGATTTAAGTGCGCTAGCAATTATTAATGTCACAATATCTGTAATAGAAACATTTTTAATTTCGCGATTCAAATCACGGAAAGTTTTAATCTTTTCTCCAAATTCTTTTAATTCTTTTTCAGTTATTTTTACACCTTTAATAATTTTTGTAATTTTTGGCAAGGCAGAATAGAGTTTATAAGCAGTTTTAAAACTATATTCCGAAATTAAAAAATATTTAACTTTTAAATTATTATCTTCAGCTATTTTTTGAACAAAATCTTTGAGTCCGGGAATTGATAAATCAACCGCAGCTACTTTTGCTTCTTTTTCTGTTCGATAAAAACAAATTATTTTATATTTCTTTGCCTCTTCTAATGGAATTAATCTTAAAGCCTCTGATGGTATCGGAAAAGCAACCAGATTAATATAAGGAATGCCTATTTGTTGGGCTTTTATTTTTGCTCGTTCTTCCAATTCTTTGATTTTAATTTCTGTTAATTTTTCTGTAAGTTTTTCTTCAATTTCTTCTCCAGCTATTTCTGGCTCTTGAGATGATTTTTTATTATTTATTATCATAGAATTAATTTAATCTTTTATTATCTCTCTTGCTTGGTTAATAAATATTTTTAATATCTTTTCTTTAATTCCTGTTAAGCTGTGTAAGTATTTTATATCATAATTAACTAAATCTTGACAAAGAACGATTTTTGCTTGAATAAATTTTTTCTCTAAATAACGATCTAAATTTTGTAATATTGTAATTGGATAAAGTTTTTTATTCTCAATTAAATCTTCTAGACATTCTGTTTTTGGATAATGCCATCCAAGTAATTTCATTTTTTTGCATTGAGCATATTCTAAAGCATCAGAAGAGAATTTTGTGTTCGAAATCATCCAAGGAATATCAAACTTCTTACATAAATTTAATTGATAACCATCTTTCAAATCCAAAAATCTTGACCAAGTATACAAAGTTTCTTTGAGCCCAGTATAAATTCCTGGTGCATTATGATACTTACATTCTATCATATAAGTTGTTTTTTTTCCATTTTGTTTTTCGGCAATTATATCTATTTCGTGATTTACACATTTTCCTCTAATAACTTTATTTAAAGAAGTTTTATAGCCATAATACCTTAGTACTTCAGCCATAAATTTTTCAAAAGGAAAACCTGCTGGTCCTAAACGAAAAATTGCTCTTTTTAATGAATAACGAATTGCTACCGATGATTTTTTCTTTCCGAGGTACTTTAAAATTAAATCTAAAATTTCACTTGTCTTTATACCATTATAGGCTTTTTTTTCTATTTCTTTAACAACCTGACTAGCTAAACGTTTTCCTGCACCAGCGCGTAAACATGTCCTCCTAATTTTTCGCGGACTAAATTTTTGCTTTTCTCCAGAAGCTTTAATTACATACATAAAATTATAGATGCTAACTATACTTAACTTAGAGCGAAAGCGAAAAGAGAATGCCTAATTTCTAATTAACCTAATTGACCTGAAAGAGAGATAAATTTCCAATGTCCAATTTTCATTAAATTTTCAATTTTCAATGATCAATTTTCAATGAATTTTCAATGATCAATTTTCAATTAAATCCCAAATCCTAATATCCAAACTAATTTTTTATTTTTTTGTTTAAAATAAACTAATTAACTAATCAACTAATCAACTAAGTAACTAAGTAACTAACTTTTTGGCCCCGGCACCTAAATTTGCAAAATAACAGGGAAACAGCACATCACCGCTAAAGCGACAAGCCCTATTGGGCACAGTGCTGTAACGTTAAAATTATTTAGTGATAAATGATTAGTTAGAAACGATTTTTTGTGGCAAATTTGGTGCGGGGTTCTCAAAAATCTAGAAAAATTTTCTGCGTTTTTCAAACTTGAAAATTTTTAGATTTTTGGAATTTTTAGTTTGTGTTTTTTATTTTTCTTGATCTGCGTTCAATATCTGTTTATTGGTTATATAATCTCTCTTTAATATACTCTACTTCTTGTTTAATTCTTCCTTCTTGTTCTATTTCATTTTTAATTTTTTGATAAGCATGCATTACCGTTGTATGATCTCGTCCACCAAAAATCCTTCCAATTAACGGAAAAGAATTATTAAGTTCCTCGCGCATTAAATACATTGCTATTTGACGCGGAATAACCAATTCGCGTTGTCGCGATGTGCCAATTAAACTATTTACACTAATACCGTAGAAATCAGCCACTGTTTTAATAATATCTTTATCATTTATCAGACTTTTTTTAGGATGTGCAGTTAAACTAGCAAAAAGATGTTTAACAGATTCAAGCGTTGGTTCAACATTATTTAATTGATGATAAGCATAAATTCGGTTAAGCGCTCCCTCGAGTTCACGAACATTTTTTTGAATATGTGTAGCTAAATATTGTAAGATGTCTCGACTTAGTTCTTGTCCTTTTTCTTTACACTTCTCTTCAAGAATTGCTAATCTCGTTTCATAATCAGGTGAAGATATATCGGCAATTAAACCCCACTCAAAACGCGAAATTAAACGTTCTTCTAATGCTGGAATTGCTTTTGGTAATCTATCAGATGTGATAACTATTTGTTTATTCATTTGATATAAATCATTAAATGTATGAAAAAATTCTTCTTGTGTTCCACCTTTTCCAGCAATAAACTGAATATCGTCAATCAACAAAACATCTAATTTTCGATAAAATTTTCTAAATTTACCCATCTCCTTTTTTCTAATAGATTTTATAAAATCGTTAGCAAATTTCTCAGCACTAACATAAAAAATTTTTGCATCAGGATTTTTTCTTAAAATTTCGTGACCTATTGCTTGCAAAAGATGAGTTTTCCCAAGCCCAACACCTCCATAAATAAAAAGCGGGTTATACTTTTTTCCCGGATTACTAGCAACTGCTTTTGCAGCAGTATAAGCAAGTTCATTATTTTTACCAACAACAAATGTATCAAAAGTATATCGTGGATTTAATCCATGACTATTTATTTTTTCTTTTGATAAAGCAACAACTTTCTTTAATGTTACTTTAGAAATCGGTTTTAATTCCTCTACTTCTTTTGGTTGAACGCGATAAGAAATTTTTTTGATTTTATTGTCAGTCAAATTTCTTATTGTTTCTAAAATAAATTTATGGTATTTTTTTTCCAACCATTCTTTTGTAAAGTTATTTGGGACACCAATTACAGCTTCCCCCTTTTCCTCATCTATTTCAGCAAGAAAGGTATTTTGAAACCAAGTTAAAAAATTTGGCCGGGATATTGTTACCTCAAATTCTGCTAATACACTTTGCCAAATTTGATTTTTATCTAACATACAAATTTAATAATAACATCAAAAGTAAATTTTTAAAATATAAAATGTGGATAACTTGAGGATAAAAAGTGGAAAAATAAAAAGAAAATCCTCTGTTGTACACAGAGGACTAACAAAAATATTTCTGTTAATTAGCCTTAAATTTTACTACCAAGATACTCAGCCATTTCAACTAAGCGATTTGCATAACCCCACTCATTATCATACCAAGCAATAATCTTTACTAAATTATTATTAGTCATAGTTAAAGATAAATCAACAATTGCAGAATAAGGATTACCACGAAAATCGGAAGAAACAAGAGGTTCTTTTGTTACCAGTAAAATATTTTTTAACTCATTATCAGCAACTCTTTCAAATACAGAATTAACTTCTTCCGTAGTCACATCTTTTTTAAGATAAACAATCAAATCTATTAAAGAAACAACAGGTGTTGGTACACGAACAGCAATACCATTTAAATGGCCTTTTAACTCCGGGATTACTGCGATTACTGATTTTGCTGCCCCAGTAGTTGTCGGAATAATATTCTGCGCGGCAGCTCTTGCACGACGTAAATCTCGGTGCGGCAGATCTAATAATCTCTGATCATTTGTATAAGAATGAATCGTAGTAAAAAATCCATTTTCAATCCCAAAATTATCATTTAAAACTTTTACTACTGGTGCTAAACAATTAGTAGTACAGGAGCCATTGGAAATAATTAGATCTTTTTCAAAATTAACTTTATCTTCATTTACTCCTAAAACATAAGTTGGAATATCTTCTGATTTTGGTGGTGCAGAAATAATTACCCTTTTTGCTCCAGCTTTCAAATGTTTTTCCGCACCTTCACGCGTTGTAAATCGACCAGTGCATTCTAAAACAATATCAACATTTAAATCTTTCCAAGGTAATTTTTCTGGATCTTTTTCAGCATAAACTTTAAATTTTTTACTATCAACAATTATGTGTTCCTTATCATAATCAACCTTGTGGTTATATTGTCCATATAAAGAATCGTATTTTAAAAGATGAGCTAAAGTTTTTGTGTCAGTCAAATCGTTAATTGCAACAATTTCAAAATTTCCTCTCTCAAAAAGAATTCTAAATGTTGGTCGGCCAATCCGCCCAAAACCATTAATTGCTATTTTAAGCATATGTTTTGTTTAAAAATTATTAATTAACACAAAAACATCTCTTCTTTCTAGTCAAGAAAAAAATAATAGGAACTAAAATTACTTCTTTTCAACTTTCAAACAAGAAACAGCATTTGCTTCAATAAAGAAAATCCTAAAGAGTCTACCGTGAAGTTCAAAATCCAAATCTTTTTTTATTTTATTCCAAGTTTTTTCATCTATAGTTATATCCGGTTCACCTTCTGGTTTAATATTTTGTGCTTCGCTAGCCAATAAAACGGAACCCAATAAAGAGGAACTATACCTTTCCCGCCATTGCTCAACTTTTTTAACAATCTTTGGCCAAATAACTTTGGTAAATTCTTCACTTATACCAATTTCCTGCTGAAATTTTTTGGGGTCAATATCCTTAATAGCCGAAGCTAAAGATATAAATCCTGGTAGAAAATAATCCTTTTCTTGTCGCACTTCTCTCATTATCTTTTCCCACTTTTTCTCCAACTGACTCTGAAATTGTTCTTTGAAAAGTTTTGGATTAATTGCTTTTAAGTCGTGAGCGGCAAATAAAAACAAATCAGGATAATCTTCTACGCGTTGAACTACTTCTATAAGTTTTTGCCAATTTTCTTTGTCTATTTTAACCTCTTTATCAAAACGTTTTGGATCAAATTTCCTCATTTCCGCCAAAAAATTTAATGTATAACTATCAATATAACCTTTTTTAAGATCGTCAAGTACTTCATCTCGAGCACGTTGCCAATCGGCTTCAGTAATTATTCTAAAAATTTTTTCCTTTGTTTCGCTAACAATACCTTTCTCTACCGGAGTTTCCGGTTTATATCGTTTTTCTTCTATTTCTTTATATTTCTTAATTGTCTCTTGATGTTGGCGAAGTCCATGAAGTAATTCTTCGGCAAGAGTATAGTTTCCAGATTTAAGTGCCTCGGTAATTTTTTTCTTTGTTTCAGCTTGATATTCTTTAGATGCCTGGTCCCAAAGTTCAGGATGTTTGATAAGATCTGCAGCTTTCCGGGCTTCTTCTAAATGTTTTTCATAGACCTTTTTTGCTTTTTCTATTCTTTCAACATCTTTGCGATGTTGCTCATAAAGTTCTTCTGGTGATTTTGGCATACTTTTATGATTATCAAATTAATTATATTTTATTATAGCAATTTTTAATATATCGTCAAATTGAAATCCGCCCAAAACCATTAATTGCTATTTTAGGCATATGTTTTGTTTAAAAATTATTTATTTAATTCTTCGCCAATTGTTTTTCCAAATTCCTTTGCTGCTGAAGGTCCATTTGCGGTAATTATATTTCCATCTTTGACAACTGGTTGGTTTAAATAAATTGCTCCATTATCTTCTAAAACTTTAATTGGTTGACGGTCAACAATTGAAGACCATACAGTTGCTTTCTTCCCTTTTAAAACACCAGCTTTTGCTAAAATGTCTGGAGCAATACAAATTGCTCCTAAAACTTTATTTTTCTCAATTGCTTGTCTTGCTAACTGATGCGCCTGATTGTTCTCAATATACTCAACTGCTCCTGGTCCACCAATAAAAACAAGTGCATCGTAATCATCTAAATTGACCTCGCTAATCAGCTTGTCAACATTAACTTTTTTACCAAATTTACCAACTGCTTCACCTAAAGATGAACTAGCAACATCAACATCAATATTCATTTTTTCCAACTCAGCTCGGGTATCCGAATACTCAATGTCTTGAAACCCCCTAAAAGCAACAACTAAAATTACCTTTTTCTGAGAAATATTTTTTTCTTGGTTCATTATTTTTTTATTTAATTTATTATTAAAACACCCAGTCAAAAATACTAAAACCAAAATTAAAATTGAGAAAAATAAAAAAGATTTAATTTTATTTTTCATATAATTTTAATTTCATTTAAAGAAAACTCAAATTTATTCCCATCTTCTAATAAAACAACCAGGGTCTGTTTTAAAATATGTCGTTCAACAACTTTCCCAATACCTTTTGGAGTTTTCACTTTTGAATCAACTGGTGGTAAATTTTTTGTTAATTCTTTATATAGTTCCTCTTCATATTGTAAACAACATTTTAATCTCCCGCAATAACCAGTTAATCTGTCTAAACCTTGATGTTCTAATTGTTGGTCTTTAACGAAGTCAACACTGATATTTCCCAATTTTTTTAAAAATGTTTTACAACAAAGTGGATAACCGCAAGGTCCAATATCACCTTCTGTTCCTGCTTCTTGTCTTGCACCAATTTGATATAGAATTACTGAGCGATGAAATATCTTTGATAAATCCTTAACTAAATCACGGAAATCTATTTTTTTTGAAGAAGTAAAAGCAAAAATAATTTTCCCTCCATCAAATGAATAATGAGCATCAACAACCTTCATCGCTAATTTATGTCTTTTGATCGCCTCTCGACAAATTTTCAAATCTTTCTTCTTTGTTTTATTCTGTTTTTTAATTTTCAGTAAATCTTCTTCGGTAGCTTTTCGAAGTAAAATATTTTCACATTTTTCTTCACTTTCTTCCTTTGTCTCAATCTTAATAATTTTCCCGATATCTGTCCCTAATGAACTATGAAAAATTACATAATCCCCAACATTAAAATCAGTAGATTTTATCTCATGGCCTCCGCCGCGATGACTGATTTTCAATACTTTATCCCAGGGTTCTCTCTGAATATATAAAAAAACCATAAAAATAGATTAAATCTCATATCGAGTAAATTCTTGAATTTTAATATTTTCCCCGAGTTTCGCAATCTTATCTGTAATTAGTTGTTTAATAGTAATTTTTTCGTCTTTAATAAATGGTTGCTCTAAAAGACAAAATTCAGAATAGAATTTCTTTAATTTCCCTTCAATTATTTTGTCAATAATTTCTTTTGGTTTTTTTGAATCTTTCAGTTCAGCTAAATAAATCTCTCTTTCCTTGTTGAGAACATCAGAAGGGATATCATCAGGAGAGATCCATTTTGGTTTTGCTGCCGCTATTTGTAAAGCCAAATCGTGAGCTAATTCTTGAAACTCTTTATTTCGAGCAACAAAATCTGTTTCACAAGTTAAAACAACTAATACGCCAATTCTCTTGTTGCTATGAATATAGGCAGAGACAACGCCATTTTTCGTTTGACGATTTTGTTTACTTAAAGCAACTTTTTGTCCTCTTTTTCGTAAAATTTCTATCGCCTTATTAATATCCCCGTTACTTTCAATTAACGCTTTACGGCATTCATTTATACTAACACCGGTTTTACTTCTTAACTCCTTAATTTTTTCTAATGAATAATCTGTCATAAGTTTATTTTTGTTTTTCCTTAATGGCTTCGGTTATAGTTTTAGTAATAGTATCAATAGATTTTATTGCGTCATCATTTGCTGGTATAGGATAATCAACTAAATCAGGATTAGCATTGCTATCTACAATAGCAATAATTGGAATTTTTAAACGGTTTGCTTCACGAACAGCTGTTTTTTCCTCAACTAAATCAACTATGTAGAGAAAGTTTGGTAATGCAGTCATATTTTTGATACCGCCAACATTTTTCTCTAGTCGCTCAAGCTCTCTCTCTAAGTCAATTTGCTCTTTCTTTGTATACTTTTCCCACTCACCTTGTTCTTTCTCTTTAATCATTTTTTTATATTTTTCTATCGACTTCGAAATTGTTGAAAAATTTGTTAATGTCCCGCCAATCCAGTGTTCATTTACATAAGGCATATTTACTTCTTCGGCATATTTCTTTATAATTTCTTTTGCTGGTGGTTTTGTCCCAACAAATAAAATAACATCTTCCTTTTTAAAAGACTTGCTAATAAAATCAACAACTTTTTTAAGGGCATCAACTGTTTTTGTTAAATCAATTAAATTAACGGTACCACTTTTCTTTTTTTGAAGAAATGGTTTCATCTTTGGATGTGTCTTTCCGCTACGATGCCCAAAGTGACAAGCTGCTAAAAGTAATTCTTCTTCTGTAGGTATTTTAATCATAAGCTTTTATTTAATTATAGGTAATCTTTTTTAGAATATCAAAATAACAATTTTTGTCAATATCTCTTGACACTAATTTGTTAATTTAATATACTATAAAAGATAAAATAAGGCAATATGAAAGAAAAAATACACCCAACTTATTATCCTAACGCAAAAATTATTTGTGCTTGTGGTGCAGTTTTTACAGTTGGCTCAACAATTAAAGAAATGCATGTTGAGGTTTGTTCGCATTGCCATCCGTTTTTTACCGGCAAACAAAAATTAGTAGATAAAAGTGGTCAAATAGAAAAATACAAAGCAAGATTAGAAAAAAGAGATAAATTATTCACAGCACAGAAAAAGCCAAAAAAAAGCCATAAATAAAACAAAAGTTTACGATTCTGCTTTTTACAGAAAGTAAATTTTTTTATTTAAAAAATCACAATTATGGAAGATATTAAAGAACTAAAATCAAAATTAAAAAAAATAGAAAAAGATCTACAAAATCCAAGTATTTTTAATGACAAGAATAAAATGGCGGACTTATCAAAAGAATATCATTTGTTAAAGAATAAAATAGAACAACTTGAAAAAATAAATAAAATTAATGAAAAAATTGACGAACTTGAAAAACTGATTAAAGAAAACAAAAATGATGAAGATTTAGTTAATTTGGCTCAAGAAGAAATTAAACAGTTGAATAAAGAAAAAATAAAAATTAAAAGTAGTTTAACAAAAGAAAATACTTTTGAAAATCGTAATGTAATTATGGAAATTAGAGCTGGGACCGGCGGCGAAGAGGCATCTCTTTTTGCCGCCGATTTGTTTCGAATGTACAGTCGTTACGCTGAAAAAAATAAATGGTTGGTTAAAATTTTAAATAAAAATCAAACTAGTTTGGGTGGTTTTAAAGAAATTATATTTCGCATAGTTGGTCAAGATGCTTACGGCAAACTAAAATACGAGAGTGGTGTCCATCGTGTTCAAAGAATTCCTGAAACAGAAAAAAGTGGAAGAATTCACACTTCAACTGCAACAGTCGCTGTTCTACCTGAGGTAGAAGAAATAGATATTAAAATTAAGCCGCAAGACCTTAAAATAGAAACATTTCGTTCTTCAGGGCACGGAGGGCAAAATGTCCAAAAATTGGAAACAGCTGTTAGAATTACCCACTTACCAACAGGAATTGTTGTTGTTTGTCAAGATGAAAGGTCACAACAAAAAAATAAAGAAAAAGCTCTAAAAATTCTCCGCTCAAAAATTTTTTTAGCAGAAGAGAAAAAAAAGCAAGAAGAAATTGCTAAAAAAAGAAAATTACAAATAAAACACGCTGAGAGGTCAGAAAAAATTAGAACTTATAATTTTCCCCAAAATAGAGTTACTGATCACCGGATTGGAAAAAGTTGGTATAATCTCTCCGAAATACTTGACGGAAAAATTGACGAAATTATTGAGAAACTACAAAAATTTTATTCGCTAAAAAATGAAAATTAAAAATTTACTAACTTTTGGAACAAAAAAACTAAATTCTGCTTTAAGGGCAGAAATTTTATTATCTTTTATTTTAAAAAAATCTAAAGAATATCTTTTTACTTGGCCAAACAAAAAAGTTAACCAAAATAATTTATTAAAATATAAAAGAATAATTAAAAAGTGTCAAAAAGGTGTACCTATCCCCTATCTAACTAAAGAAAAAGAATTCTATGGGTTTAATTTTTATATTAACAAAAATGTCTTAATCCCGCGTCCAGAAAGCGAATTAATAATTGACACAGCTCTAAAATTTATTCCAAGAAATAGAAATTTTGTTATTGCTGATATTGGCACAGGTTCAGGATGTTTAGCAATTACTTTAGCAAAATTGATATCTCCAAAAATAAAAATTTATGCTTTAGATATTTCAAAAAAGGCATTAGATGTAGCCAAATTTAATGCCGAAAAACATAGAGTTAAAAACATTAAATTTATTAAAAGCGATTTACTAAAAAACCTACCAGAGAAAGCTAATTTAATTATTGCTAATTTGCCTTATGTAAAAAGTAAAAAAATCATTGGGAATCTGAAATTTGAACCCAAAATTGCTTTAGATGGAGGAAAAGACGGCTTAGAAATAATTAAAAAATTTTTAAAACAAGCAGTAAAATATCTTAAAAAG
>JAGGZP010000027.1 GCA_021161965.1 bacterium | reverse complement strand
ATTAAGACTATATTTAACTTGAAATAATGACAAGAGGAATTCCTCTTGTCATTATTTCAAGTTAAATATAGTCTTAATAACCGGCTTCCCCAGGTACTTGCGATGTAGATTTACCTGTTTCTTTTTCTGGTTTTTCAGTAATGATTGCTTCAGTAGTAATAAATAAACCAGCAATTGAAACAGCATTTTGAAGTGCTGTTCTGGTTACTTTTGTTGGATCAACTATTCCCGCTTTTACAAGATCTTCGAATTTATCTGTTTCAGCATTATAACCGAAATTTCCTTTTTCTGATTTAACTTTCTCAGCAATAACAGAACCGTCCCGACCAGCATTAAAAGCAATTTGTTTTAATGGTTCGGCTAAAGCCTTTTTAAGAATATCAATTCCTATCTTTTCATCTCCTGTAACTTCTACTTCCTTGAGCGCTTCTAAACAACGAATTAAGGCAACGCCACCACCAACAACTGATCCTTCTTCAATTGCTGCTTTAGTAGCATTAACTGCATCTTCAACTTTAAATTTTCTTTCTTTCATCTCTGATTCTGTCGCTGCACCAACTTTGATAACTGCTACACCACCGGAGAGTTTAGCTAATCTTTCTTTTAATTTATCCTTATCAAAGTCAGATGTTGTCATTTCGATTTCTTTTTTAATCTGTGAAATTCTATCATTTATTTTGTTTTTATCGCCCTTTCCTTCAACAATAGTAGTTTTATCCTTTGTTGAAATTACGCGTCTTGCTTGACCAAGATCATTGATCTCAACATTTTCTAATTTAAGGCCAACATCTTCAGAAATTACTTTGCCTCCGGTAAGTATAGCAATATCTTGGAGAATTTCTTTTTTTCGATCGCCAAAACCTGGCGCTTTTACTGCCAAAGTATTAAATACACCTCTTAGTTTATTAACAACAAAGGTTGCTAATGCCTCTCCTTCAATATCATCGGCAATAACAACCAAATCTTTCTTTCCTTGTTGGGCCATTTTTTCTAATAGCGGTAAAATTTCTGTGACCGCAGATATTTTCTTATCAGTAATTAGAATATAAGGATCTTTTAATTCTGCTTCCATTTTTTCAGCATTGGTTACCATATAAGGAGAAACATATCCTTGATCAAATTGCATTCCTTCAGTTGTCTCAAGTTCTAATCCAAATGACTGGGATTCTTCAACAGTAATTACTCCATCTTTACCAACCTTCTCTATTGCTTGAGAAATTATTTCGCCAATTTCGCGGTCATTTGCAGAAACAGATGCTATTTGCGTTATTTCTTCTGCTGAAGAAACTGGTTTAGAAATTTTCTCTTTAAGAAATTTCACAACTTTTTCAGCTCCTTTTTCTAAACCTTTTCTAATTAAAATCGGATTTCCTCCTGCAGCAATATTTTTTAATCCATCATTAATGATTGACTCAGCTAAAATTACTGCGGTTGTTGTTCCGTCACCAGCGACATCATTTGTCTTCGAGGCAACTTCTTGTAACAATTGTGCTCCGACATTTTCGTATTTATTCTCTAATTCAACTTCTTTCGCAACAGTTACACCATCGTTAGTAATTGTTGGCGAACCAAATCCTTTGTCTAAAGCAACATTTCTGCCTTTCGGCCCCAATGTTACCTTGACCGCTGCGGCCAGTTTATTTATTCCTCTCTTTAAGGCTTGTCTTGCCTCTTCGTTGAATATAATTTGTTTAGCCATATTTTTAATATTAATAAATTTTCTATTTAATTACTGCAAGAATATCTTCTTCAGAAATTATAAGATATTCTTTGTCGTCGACCTTTATTTCATCAGGGCTATATTTTTTGAAAATAACTTTATCTCCAACTTTAACTTCTAATTTAGCCCGCTGACCATTTTCCAATAACTTTCCTGGCCCAACAGCAATCACCTCACCTTTCTCTGGTTTTTCTTCGGCTGTTTGCGGAAGAACAATTCCTGCTTTTGTAACCTCATCTTGTTTAATTGGTTTAACAATAACTTTATCATTTAATGGCTTTAATTCTGTCATATGTTTTTTTTAACTAGATTAAAATTAGCACTCGACCTTGTTCAGTGCTAAATTATAAATCAAAAAAAATTATTGTCAAGAAAATACTGTGGATAAATTACGGAGCAAATGTACCAAGACGTCTTGCTAAAGCTAAAACAATTGCCCCCCAAAGAAGAGAAAATAAAACAATCATTTTTCCTTCGGCACTAAGAGATTTTTCACGCCAAAGAGCTAGTCCATAAATTAAACCAGCGAATAACGGATTAAAGAGAACAATAATTAAACCAACAATTATCAATTTTTGTTTTGAAATTAAAACCCTTTCTGAATCTTTATTCAGTTTCTCTGACATAAATTTTCTAAATTATTTTATTCGACAATTTTAAATACTTTATCACCTTCCCTTACTGCTTGATCTACTTTTAAACCAACTACATCACCACTTTTTGCCTCATTAATAGATTGATGTTCAATTTGCATCGAATCTACTACTTGAGTAAAATCGCGATTACCACCAACAATATGAATATTATCTCCGACTTTTAATTCATCTGATAGTTCTATTACTGCTACACCTATTTTTCCAAAATAATGAGTAATTTTTCCAATTTCTTTTTCTTCAGCCATATTATT
>JAGGZP010000084.1 GCA_021161965.1 bacterium | reverse complement strand
TTTTAGAAGATGGAAAAATTTTAGTCAACCAAAATTGGAGCGAAGAAGAAAAAAAATTATTGAAAAATTACCAGTTATTAACAATGAAGCCGAGAATTTATTTATTAAATGGAGATGAAAAAGATATTCCGCCTGAAGTAATTAATGAATTTAGAAAAAATAATTGGCACTTTCTAATTATGGATGTATTAACTGAGTTTGAAGCAGTTAGTTTATCTCCGGAAGAAAGAAAGGAAATTGGTTTACCAGAAAAATTAAAATTTAATGATTTAATAAAAGAATGCTATAAATTACTTGATTTAATAACTTTTTTTACAACAGTTTCAAACCAAATTCAGGCCTGGACAATAAAAAATGGCGCAACAGTTTTACAGGCAGCCGGCTTAATTCACACAGATTTTCAAAAATATTTTGTCCGGGCAGAGGTTATTAATTGGAAAACACTTTTGGAAGCCGGCGGATTTGGCGCAGCTCGAGAAAAAGGATTAATCAGAACAGAAGGTCGCGATTATGTAGTCGCTGATGGCGATGTAATTGAAATAAAAGCTAACGCTTAATTATGAAAAAAATTGCTTTATTTGATTTTGATGGAACATTAAGTCGAGGCTATATATCGATGAGTTTTTTAGCTTGGTTAAAAAATAAAAAAATTTATTCACCTGGATTTTACCGAAAACAAATTAAAGTGATGGAAATGTATAAAAAAGGAAAAATATCTTATGAAGATTGGTGTAAAAAATGGGGTATTCTTTGGGCCAGAGGTTTAGCAGGTAAAAAAGAAAAATTAATCAAAGAAGAAGCAAAAAAGTTTTTTGAAAAATTTAAAAAAAATATTTATTCTTCATCCTATAAATTAGTGAAGTTAATTAAGAGTAGGGGGTACAAAACTATTCAAATTAGTACAGCTGCTTCCGAATTAACAGAGTTATCAGGTAAACATTTGGGGATTGATAAAACATACGCGACAAAGATAAAAGTTAAAAATGGAATATATTGCGATAACTTGGTTACTGATTTCCATTTGCCGGGCGGGAAAAAAAGACTTTTAAAAAAATTATTTAATTCAGGAAAATATAATTTAAATACTTCAATAGCTTTTGGTGATTCAATTCACGATATCGGATTATTAGAAGGGGTAAGATGGCCAGTTGCTTTAAATCCGTCAAAGGAGTTAAGGAAAATAGCTAAGAAGAGAAAATGGTTAATTTCGGATTACAAAAATATAGTTAAAGATGTGGAAAAATTATTAGATAAAATTAATGTCTGAAGAAGAATTTGAAAAATTAGTTAAAAAAGCAATTTTAAAATTACCGCCACATATCCGGAAAAAAATGGATAATGTGGCGATTGTTATTAAAAAACGGCCATCTAATTACGAAAGAGAACTGTTAAAAATGCGTTCTGGAAGTTTACTTCTTGGTTTGTATCAGGGTGTGCCTCAAACAGTTTGGGGAAGAAATTTTATGACAAAATTGCCGGACAAAATTACTATTTTTCAAGAACCAATTGAAATGCTTGCGAGAACACCAGAAGAAATTTCGGAATTAGTAAAAATTACCGTCTGGCACGAAATTGCTCATCATTTCGGCTTTAATGAAACTCAAGTTAGAAAATTACAACAAAAATGGCAAAAACAAAATTACAGGGGTCGGACCTCTGTAAGCTAAATCCGCCCACTTTCAGCGGGCGGAAAAAATATCACTTTCATTTGTCGAACAAATAAATTTGTGGTAAAATAGAGGGGTAGAATAAATAAAACTATGCCCAAAGAAGAAAAATTTTATAACTTGCTTTCCCTTGACTTATTCTATTTTATGGCTTAAAATTAGAATAAGACAAAACTTATTCCAAAGTATTAGAATAAATAAATATGACTAAAAAACCATTTATTCCACCTAAATTGCCTCCTAAAATAAACTATATCCCCTTGGTTGAAGAAATTGGCCAAGCCAGAGAGGCTTTAGGAGAATTAAAGGGGCTTTTAGTCAATGTCCCTAATTTTGATTTATTGGCTTCGCCTCTTTTGACAAAAGAGGCAGTTTTAAGTTCTCAAATTGAAGGCACTCAAGCAACCCTGGAGGACGTCTTAAAATATGAAGCCGAAGGCAAATCTTCCCAAGAAAACAAGAAAGAAAAAGACATCAGAGAAATTCTTAACTATCGTCGGGCAACTCATTTAGCCATAAAGGAATTAAAGAAAAGGCCGATTGGCGAGAATTTCATCAAGAAACTTCATTTTGTTTTGTTGAATTCGGTTAGAGGATCTAATAAAGACAGAGGCAATTTAAGAAGAATACAAGTTTATATTGCTCCGCCCGGCATACCAATTGAGAAAGCCAGCTATATTCCGCCACCGATAACAGAATTGCCGAGACTGCTCAGTAATTGGGGGAAATATATCAATTCTTATCAGGAAAAAGATGTTTTGGTCCAAATAGGAATAGCCCATTATCAGTTTGAAGCAATCCATCCCTTTATGGATGGCAATGGCAGGATTGGCCGTCTCTTAATCCCTATCTTTCTTTATCAAAGAAAAATTTTACCCTATCCTGTGCTTTATATTAGTGAATATTTTGAAAGACACCGTAGAGAGTACTATGATTTACTCAATCAAGTTAGTCAAAAAAGAGATTGGGAGTCCTGGCTTAAATTTTTCCTAAAGGCAGTAAGAATTCAATCCCAAAGAACAGCAACAATCATCTATCAAACCAAATTTCTTTATGAAAAACTTAAAAGAGATATTTCAGCGGTTAATTCTATCTATGCCGTTAGTCTTTTGGATATAATTTTTGCTAAGCCGATAATCACCTTTGCCAGTATTAAAAACAAAATCAAACCCAAGAGTTATCAAACAATTTACAATCTTTTGGAAAAATTCGTCAAAATGAAAATTCTAAAGCCCCTTCCTGGCCGAAAAAGAAATAAAATTTACATATTCCCAGAACTACTGAAAATTTTAGAAGAAACTAAAAATTATGATTTTGTTGTTAAATCAAAATCAATAAAATAATTATGCCTAAAGAAGAGAAATTTTATAAAAAATCTTTTACTCTTCACGATTTGCCAAAAGAAGAACGCCCCAGAGAACGCCTCAAAAAGTTGGAGTAGATAATTTATCTTTAGTTGAACTTTTGCATTGATAATTGGAAAATTTACCCCGCACCACCAGAAAGCCACGGGTGTAAACCAGTGGACGAATGAAAAAAAAATATTCCGAAGGGTAATGCCAAAAGCCACGACTGTTAAGCCGCGGTGCGGGCGTACTTTAATACATTTTAATGTTACTATTATATATAATCTACATTTTATAGAAGATTGTTGTAGCCATTCTGATATTCTTAAGAACATCAGAATGTTGTTATATTGTTATAGTAATCTATATAAAATGTTGTTTATATTAGTAAAATATTTTTAGTTCTTCATTCGCGTGAACGAGGAACTAGTAGGTGTTAGCAATTTTAAGAAGTCGTGCTTCCTAAAATTATTCTTGACCATTGTCTTATTTCTTTCTTGCCGCGACGGGAACGAAATCTAGCCCTGAGGCCCTAGAGGAGTTCCTGGAGGGGTTCTAGAGGGGCCCGACCCCTCCCTCCGACTAGAGGGGTCGGACCCCTCCCTAATTTTTTTAAGAAGTCGGGCTTCCTAAAAATTAAAGTGTTACCACTTGATGTTAACCGAACAGGAGATTGACAAGAATTTTTATTCATTTATAATTGAAGACAAGTTAAAAAGGAGGTAGGGAAATAATGAAAAATTTTTTGAAGCAGAGTTTTATTGCTGGCTTGATTATTTTTGTATTGGCTAGTGTTTTTTGGTGGATTGTTAAAATGCTCTGGCGTTTTCTTGTACCGTTTAAATATACTACCTATTGTTTTTTTCGTCGCCAAATTCCTGGATTAGAGATAGTTTTTGCCATTATTATAATTTTGCTAGTTGGGATTGTCATTAATATTGTTTTTAAACGTTCTCGATTTAAAAATTTACCAAAGATAAGGAAAGTTATTAGCTTTTTTGTAAGAGTGAAAGAAAGTAGCGTTATTTTAAGCCGCACCGATAAAATTTGGGTTTTAATAAAATGGAATGAAGATGCTTATAGCGTTGGTATAACAACTAAAGCAAAATTGGATGCGGCGGATAAAGCAACCGGCAAAGATTTAGTCGCTGTTTTTTTGATGAGCACGCCTTTTCCGACTAGTGGTGTGACTTTGTTGATTAACCGAGATCGTTTGATTCCTTTGAGTAATTCCAGGGGTATTTTATCTCTAATTACTTCAGGTGGGCTACTAAGTAGTATTAAAGAGGACAAATTAATTGTCCTCTTTTGTTTTAAATAATGCCAAAAGGAGCTAAGCTCCTTTATAAATTTTTAAAATTTGGATATTTCAATTATAATTTAATTTTGAGTCCATCGAAGGCGATATTAAACTTTTTTCCACCTGATTTTCGAACAAATTCAAGTAGTTTTTTATAGGGTAAAGTTAAATGACCGATGTGAGTGAAATAAATTTTTTTTGCTTTTATTTTTTTAGCAAATTCTATACCCTCGACAATTGGCGAGTGCCAGGGCAAATTTCTTTTTAAACTCGAACCACCGAGGATTAAAATATCGGTTTTGATCATTTTTTTTACAGACTTTTTTGGAATAATTTTCCAGTCGGGCATATAAATTAAAGTTTTATTTTTAGAAAGAATTTTAAAGGCAAAAACAGGTTTTATTCCTGGGTGAATAATTTCAATTGCTTGAAAAATTAAGTTGCCAATTTTTATTTTTTTATTTGATTTAGTAATATATTTTGCAAAATTTAATTTTTTAAAATGTTTCTGAAAGTATTCCCAAGCATTTTTTGAGGCATAGAGAGGAATTTGTTTTTTAATTAGTTGCGAAAATTTTTTTAATCCGGCAATGTGATCTAAATGATGATGAGTGATAAAAATTGCTTTAATTTTCTCTGGCTTGATTCTGTATTTTTCTATTTGTTTAAGAATATCCGGGCCACAGTCAATTAAAATTTTGTTAACTAAAATAGAAGAGCGCATTCTCTTATCTCTTTTATCTTTTGAACAGCAGATTGGACAGAAACAATTTTTTCGCGGTAAAGGCAAGGTTGCTGATGTTCCCAAGAATTTTATTATCATAATATTTAACTTGACATATTCTCCCAAAGTATTAGACCGATAATTAACCAGAATAGTATTGCAAGATCATTTTTGAAATACGGCGTATCAACCAATCCATGCCCGATAATAGAAATCATTGCTGCCATTACAAAAATTTTCCTTTTATTTATTTCTCTAAATCCGTTGCGAAAAAATAAATATAAAATCCAAAGAAAAGAAAATAAACCAAGTAGTCCAAGATTGGTCCAAAAAGCTAAAAATATGTTATGGGGGTAGGGATGAATTTCTAAGGGAATTTTAAGTTTTTCTGATAAATATGGCTGATGATATTTTTCCATTACTTTTTGGTACCCAGCTAATCCTGTGCCAAAAATCGGACGCTCTTTAAGCATAGTTAATGTTTCTGACCAAATTTTCAAGCGGATTTTTCCTGAAAAGCTATCGAAGGTTATTTTTTTGATTATTTTTTGGTATGCTGGTGTTGCGGAAATAGAGAGAATAATTAAAATTGCAATTAATAGAATTAAATATCGTGATTTTTTTGGCATTAAAGCAAGGAAAACTAGGGCGAGGAGAATTCCTAAAAAAGTACCTTTTGAATGGGCTAAAAATATTGCGTAAATTGAGAAAGCAAAGACCAACAAATAAAAAATATTGTTAAGTCTAGATTTGTATTGTCTTAATTGTCCAAGAGCTAAAATTGCAATTGGTCCTAAATAAAGACCTAAAAAATTTGGTTGAGGAAATGGACCGGTTGCTCGCCAAATTTTTGGCTGGCCCCAAGCTTCTAAGCTATAGATTCCACCGCCAAAAAATTTTTGACAAATAGCCCAGATTGAAGCGAAAAAAGCAGAGAAAAATAACCCTCTAAGAACAAAGTTTAAATCTCTTTTTGATTTGATTAAGTCAAGAAAAATTATTAAAAGTAAAATTGGTTCAATGAAATATGCTTTCCAAAGACCGGCTGCTGACCTTAAATTTGGTGAAACAAAAATAGAAATTGTTGCAGCAATTAAAAAAGTTAAAATTGCCCAAAACCAATCATTAAATTTTTTATTTTTTAAGATATTTTTGTAATTTTTAAAAATGTAAACGATAGCCAAAATCAAAATCATTATTTCCAAAAGGGTCGTGGGAATTTTAAAAATAGTAAATCGAACTTGATAAGATGGTAGGAGAAGAAAAATAAAAAATAAGGCATGTTTTGGCCAAAAGAAGCAAAACAGAAAAAATAAGACAGAAAATAAAGCAATTAAATAGTACATAATAACTATTTTAACAGAAAATTAGGAAATGTAAACCATCTATTAACAAGATTGAGCAAAAAATTTAAAAAAGTTTTAGGAAGTTCGACTTCTTAAAATTTTCTTTAAAAAATCGAATAAAAATATAGAAAGATTAACTGACCATTCGTGCGAAAGGCCAGTAAATCCACTCGGCAATATAATAATA
>JAGGZP010000080.1 GCA_021161965.1 bacterium | reverse complement strand
GCATGGTATAGTTTAGTCTTTAAAATAAATTTTTATATAGTCTTTACTAATTTGGTTCAGAAAAAGCAATTAGATAAAGCTTCGGCAAAAATTGCTTTAAAATCTCTAAAAGTTTGTCAGAAAGCATTAGAAGAAATATCAGTAAAATGTCCCGGTTATATGATGTGGGCAAAAAAATTAGCTATCTTTGCAAGTTTACTTTTAGAAAAAATTGAAACAAGATTACCCAAATTAGATAAAATGAAAATAATTTTTCATAGTTACTACGATGTCTAAATTTTATATTACTACCCCAATTTATTATGTAAACGATAAACCACATCTTGGCCATGCCTACACAACAGTGGCCGCAGATGTTTTAGCGCGTTATCATCGAATGATTGGTGATAAAGTCTTTTTTTTAACAGGCACAGATGAACATGGATTAAAAATAAGAAAATCAGCAGAAAAGGCTGGGAAAACGCCCCAAGAGTGGTGCGATGAAAATTCAGCAAAATTTGAATTAGTTTGGGATTCGTTGAATATAAGTTATGATAATTTTATTCGAACAACAAACCCTTCACACATAGAAGTAGTAAAAAGAGCAATAAAGGAATTAGTTGAAAAGAACCTTATTTATCGTGGCAAATATGAAGGCTTGTATTGTGTTGATTGTGAGCAGTATTATTCACCAAAAGAGTTAATAAATGGTCTTTGTCCAATTCATCGGAAGAAACCGGTTAAACTTGTTGAAGATTGTTATTTTTTTAAACTTTCTGCCTTTCAAAAAATTCTTCTTAAATTAATTGATGATAAAGGTTTAATTATTGAGCCGGAGGAAAGAAAAAATGAAGTTTTGGGATTTTTAAAAAGTGAGAAACTAGAAGATATTGCAATCACTCGGGAGCGAGTGAGATGGGGTATTCCGTTTCCAGAAAACGAATCCCAGACAATATATGTTTGGATAGAGGCACTTTTGAACTATTTGACCGGAATTGGCTGGCAAGGTGATCCTAAAGAATTACCAGAGTTTTGGCCACCGGATATTCAATTAATGGCTAAAGATATTTTACGATTTCATGCAGTTGTTTGGCCAGCAATGCTTTTAGCTCTTGAAATTCCTTTACCAAAAAAAATATTTGCTCATGGGTTTTTTACATTCGCCGGACAGAAAATGAGTAAATCACTTGGAAATATAATTGATCCGGTAGAAATTGCTAATTTGTTTTCATCGGATGGTTTACGTTATTTACTTTTGGCTAGCGTTCCATTTGGTCAAGATGGTGATATTTCTCGAGGAAAATTTTATGACCGCTACAATTCTGATTTAGCAAATGGACTTGGTAATTTAGTTTCTCGTGTTTTAAAGTTAGCTAAAAACAAAAAAATAACAGTTTATAGAGATAAAAATTTCCAAGAAAAAGTAAAAGTTATTTGGTCAAATTATCAAAAAGCATTAGAGGAATTGGCTTTTGAAAAGGCAATTAGTGAAATTCAATCTTTCATTTCATTCGTTAATCAGTTTATTGATGAAAAAGAACCCTGGAAACTAACTAAAACAGATATTAATGAATTCAATAATGTAATTTATACTTTACTCGAATCTCTAAGACATCTCGCTTGGTTAATTTATCCTTTTATGCCCGAAACAAGCAATAAAATTTTTAGTGCGTTAGGAATAGATAAAGATGAAAAAACAAAAGAATTTACTGAAGCAAAAAAATTTGGAGAAGTCAAATTTGAGAAAATTAGTCAATGTTCGCCGCTTTTTCCTCGCTTATAAAATAATTTTTTATTTTGCAAATGTCCAATATTTGTTAAGAATAAATCTGTATATCCAGACAATAACAGCAGCAATTATTTTGCTTAGAATATCATAAATAAGTAATTTTTCACTAGAAAAGTAAAAAATTATCTGATAAATTAATAAACCAGTTAGAACTATAACCCAAAATTTAATATATTGACTAAATATCTTTTTAGAATGGTCTTTAAATGTCCATTTTTTATTTAAAATAAAATTCAAAGTTGCTGAAATAGAGATTGATAAAAGGTTCGCCCAGAGAAAATTTTCTTGCCAAAATAAAAAAAATCTAGTTAATAAAACATAGATCGAAAAATCAATTATTGTCCCTAAACCACCAACGATTGAGAATTTAATAAATTGGCGGACCCAAAGATATTTTTGGGAAATGTATAAATTTTTTATAAAGTTTGAAATCATTTTATTCTGCATTTATTTCTCCAACATTTACACCACCAAAAAACCATTTGACATAAGCAAAGAATTGGGAACGGACATCACCGTAATAATTAAAAATACGAACTTGAGGACCACCGCCTTTACCAGCACCAACAATTATTTCTGCTTTTCCATCATTGTTTAAATCACTAATTGATAATTTAACTCCGTGATAGAAATGACGGTTAAAGGCTAAAAATTGCATTTTTAAAAATCCAAAGTAATCAAAAATTCTTACATAAGGACTAGCATTGGAAGCAATCCCGACAATAATCTCATCTTTTCCGTTTCCATTAACGTCTCCGACAGCAATATTTATCCCTCCCCTAAATTTTTTTAAGAAGGCAAAAAATTGTGATTCTAAACCGCCATGTGGCCCAAAAATCCGAACATGTGGACCACCGCCCTTACCCGCACCAGTAATTATTTCATTAATTCCATCACCATCAACATCCCCACAGGCAACTTTTACTGGGCCACGAAAGTTTTTGGCATAAGCTAGGAATTTTCGTTTTAGATGCCCTAAATAGTCAAAAATATAGACGTAGGGCAGGCCGGCATTTTTTGAAATAATTATTTCTGCTTTTCCGTCATTATTTAAATCGCAAGTAGATACATTTAGACCTCCGCGCCACGATTTTTTTAGAGCAAAAAATTGATATTTTAGTTTTCCGTTAAAATTAAAAATTCTAATGTGAGCGCCGCCATGACTTGCTGGAGCAGTAACAATTTCTTCTTTTCCGTCACCATCAACATCTCCAGCACTAACATTTACACCTCCACGGAATCTTGGATCATAAGCCATAAAACTTGACATTGTCAAACCATTTGTTTTCACTACTTTTACATGTGGCCCGCCTCCAGGTCCAGCGCCAGTAACTATATATCTTGATTGTGGTACCTTGATTAAATCAAGATAAATTTTTCTCACAGCTTTATAAACATTCAATCTTCCTTTACCTAATTTACCGGCATAGCGCGGATTTAAATTATCGATATTATCTGATTGTTGAAAAAGAATATCTCGAATTTTTTTGTTATTAATTAATGGGTTTGTCGATTTTAGAAGTGCTGCTGCTCCGGAAACTAATGGTGCGGCTAAAGATGTGCCTGACCAATAGCCACCATAATATTCATTGTAATCTTTTAACCCTTCTTTATAGACCATTGTTCCAAAAATTCTTCTTCCCGGAGCAGAAATATCAATACATCTCCGACCAAAATTTGAAAAATCTGCTTTTCTATCATTTTCATCAGTAGCGGCTACACCAATTATAAAATTTTCTGAACTGTTTTCGTCTAAACAAATTGGATATTCCGGAACAACATCTAAATTTTCTGTTTGCCCATTTGCCTCATTTCCTCCAGCAGCTACGATTAAAACACCTTTATCCCAGGCCTTTTTTAATGTTTGTGCTAATAATTCGCTTCTGTTAGGACCGACGAAACTCAAATTTATTACGTCAGCGCGATGTTCAACTGCAAAATCAACTGCCTTAATTACTGCTTCAACCGTTCCATTACCTTGACTATCTAAAACTCTTAAAGGCATAATTTTAGTTTTGTAGGCAACACCAATAACACCCTTACCATTATCGCCCGTTGCAGCAATTAGACCAGCAACCAGTGTTCCATGATGAATAGCTGCTTCAGTGTAATTATCATTGAATTTTGGATTTGGGTCAGGCGAATTAGAAACGAAATCCCAGCCGTGATAATCGTCAATATAACCATCACCATCATTATCAATGCCATCATTTGGTATTTCTCCTTTATTTGTCCAGATATTATTTTTTAGGTCAGGATGATTAATATCTACACCAGTATCTATAACTGCAACAATAACATCATCCGACCCACCGTGGGTTATATCCCACGCCTGGGAAGCGCGAATTTTTTTTAAATACCATTGATTATCATAAAACGTGTCATTGGGTAGATAACTAATTCTAAATATATAATTTGGTTCAGCATATTTTATATCAGGTGATTTTAAGAGAATTTTCTGTATTTCTTTTAGATCAGGTTTATCTGGATAAGTTATTTTATAGATACGATTATTTGATTTTAATTGAACAAGTATTTCATTTGGAACATAATTATACTTTAGGGTTTCAGCGTTTGAAAATGGTGTATAAAATAAAAAAACAAAAACTAAAAAGAAAAAAATTAAATAAAAAATTAGAAAAAAATTTTTGTTAAAATAATGTTGTTTTTTCATTTGTTTTATTTTAAGTATTTTTGTTTTGCAGCATCATGTTCTGTTTTTGTTCGACTGAAGACTGTTCGACCATCTGGTGTAGCAAGAAAGTACCAATAATCATTAGGCAAAGGATAAATTACTGCTTTAATTGCCGATAGACTTGGATTATTGATTGGTCCAGGAGGTAAACCACGATTAATATAAGTATTATAAGGGGATGGTGTTCTTGTGTCTTCAAAGGTTAAATGTCTTTTCGGTTTACCTAATATATAATTTATTGTTGCGCAAGATTGCAAAGGAATGTTTGCCGCTAATCGTCGCCAAAAAATGTCGGCAATTAATCGTCGATCAACTTCATTTGAAGCCTCTTTTTCAACTAAACTCGCTAATGTTACAACCTCAAAAATATTTTTTCCTTTCTTTTTCATATCAATATACATTTGCGGGGTAATTTTTGCCTCAAAATTATCAAGAAGTTTTCTGACGATTTTTTTTGTGGTTGATTTTTTGTAGATTCGATATGTATCAGGAAAAAGAAAGCCTTGAAGTGTAGCATTTGGCGGTAAGGTTTTTAAAAAATTATATTCGTTAATTAATTCATCTTTTAAGTTTTGTAAATCGCTAAGAAATACTTCCTTTTTAATAACACCCTCTTTATCCAGATAATTAGCAATTTCGTCGTTGGTCCAACCCTCGATTATAGTAATATTTTTTTCAGGAGCCAGATGTTGGGTGGTTAGTATTTTAACTATTTGCGATAAACTCATATTTTTACTCAAATAATATTCTCCTGGCCAGAACCTCTTTCGTAAATTTTTTAGGATAATATAGAATTGAAATAATTTTTTATTTTTAATTAAGCCGGCGTTTTCTAATTTGTTGGCAATATCTTTTATACCCTCGCCTTTTTTTATTTCTATTTTAATATTACCTATTTGATTCTGAATAGTTGACTGATTAGGAAAAGAAATTTTATGCCAACTAAAATACAAAATAATAACTAAAACGGCAAATATTATGTAACCAATAATAATTCCTTTTTTTGGCATAATAGTTTTATTAATTAATTTTCTAAATTTTAAATTACATATCTTCCTTTCATTTGGTCTCCAATAATCATTCCGCGATCTAATGTTATTACTCTTTTTCTAAGCAAATTGACAATCTCTCGATTATGACTAACAAGAATTATTGTTGTTCCAAGTTTATTTATTTTTAAAAGTAGTTCTATTATATCACGACTTATAATTGAGTCCAGATTGCCAGTTGGTTCATCAGCTATAAGAACTTTTGGCTTGTGAACCAATGCGCGGGCAATTGCTACCCTCTGCTGTTCACCAGCTGAGAGTTCTTGAGGGAAATTTTTTTCTTTGTTTTCTAAATCAACTATTTTTAAAACTTGAGGAACAATTGATGTGATTTCCCTCTCTTTTGTTTCAGAGACTTCTAGAGCAAAAGCAATATTTTCATAAACTGTCTTTTTAGGAAGAAGTTTAAAATCTTGAAAAACAACGCCAACTTGTCTTCTCAGAATTGGCACTTCTTCAGGAGAGATATTTGAAATATCCCATCCACCAATAATTATCTTTCCTTTCGTTGGTTTTTCTTCGGCAATTAGAAGTTTGATAATTGTGCTTTTACCCGCACCAGATCGGCCAATAATCGAGACAAATTCTCCCGGTTTTATATGAAAAGAGACATTTCTTAAAGCATATGTATTTGGTGGATAGAATTTTGTTACATTGATAAATTTAACCATATTCCAAATTTAAGCCCGAGAGAGGATTCGAACCTCTGACCTTTCCCTTACGAAGGGATTGCTCTACCACTGAGCTACTCGGGCTGTTTGTTTAAAATTTTTACTTGTGAAAACCCATTAACTAATTTTTTAAACTCTTCAGGGTCGGCCATTGTTTCTTTTAGGGTTCCGTAATGCATTGGAATAACATATTTTGGTTTAATTGTTTTAACTGCTTCAACTGCGTCTTTGATATCCATTGTATAAGTTCCGCCAATTGGAAGAAGGGCTACGTCAATTTTCCCAGCCAGATTTTTCATTTCCGGAATAAAATCTGTATCACCGGCATGATAAATTGTTTTTTTGTCAATTTCAATTAGATAACCGACACCGAGGCCACGGGGATGAAAACTTTTTTCAACATTATATGCCTCAACCGCCTCTATTTTTATATTATCAAAAGTGAGTGTTTCGCCAGTTTTTATTTTTCTTTCGGTTGGCGGACCAATAACTATTGTTTTATCATCACTTATTGCTTTAATCGATTTTGGGTCGAAATGGTCAAAATGTTCGTGAGTAACTAAAATGAAATCTGCTTTTTCATCTTCTGTTATATTATAAGGGTCAATATAAATAATTTTGTTTACTGCTTTTATTTTAAAAGATGCATGGCCAAGCCAAAAAATTTTTATGCCATCTAATTCAAACATAAATTTATTTTAATATATTAGATATTATAAGCGGGTAACGGGAATCGAACCCGTAATTTATCCTTGGGAAGGATATGTTTTACCATTAAACTATACCCGCTTCGAACACAAAATAGATATTTGAATTATAACAAATTATTCTAGCTTGTCAAAATAAAAATAGTCGAACCTCGATAATAAAACAATCTCTAACGACCTAATTGATTTAATTATTTTTGTCTGACGTTTTACGGCGTCGCGGCTCGTATTGTTTTAAGGCGTCGTTTTACGAATTCTTAAAATTTTCAATGATCAATTTTCACCCCTCACTTAGTTCTTTGATATAAACTTTTAAAGATTGTTCATTTTTATATGGCACTATTTAGTGAGCCAAGTGAGGGGTGAAATTTTCAATGAATTTTCAATTTTCAAT
>JAGGZP010000066.1 GCA_021161965.1 bacterium | reverse complement strand
GTTCTAATATTTACTACTTTATTCTATATATTTTTAATCTTCTTATTTAACAACTTATTCTTTTCTCTAAAATTAGTTCCGGTACAATTCTCTCTAAACAAAAAATATTTTATTAATTCATTTTGGCAGGTAATTTTAAATACATCTTATTTCTTAATCATTTTTAATATTTTTAGAAAAAAAATACATGAATAATCCGTTCAGCTTACCAAATTTCGATTTTAAGCCTATTAAAATAAAAAGAAAGGACTCTTCTCTCTGGCAGGGAGATGAAATTTTCTTGCCAGCAACAGATGAATCGATTACCCGACCAATAAAAGAAAAGAATCTAAAGATATTTTTTTATATTGTTCTTATTATTTTTTCTGTTATCACTTTACGGATTTTTTATTTGCAAATTCTTCGTGGCTCTTATTTTTACAAGATGGCCGAGACAAACAGAATTCGCATTGAAAAAATTAATGCACCAAGAGGTTTAATTTTTGACAAATCTGGAAAAGTGTTAGCAAAAAATCTAGCCTCTTTTTCCTTGACTGTTGTTCCTGCTGACTTGCCGAGAGAGAAAAATGAATACCAGAAATTGATTAATAAAGTTTATAGTTATTTAAAGCCGGAATTTCGTCAGGAATTCAAGAAAAATCTTTCTAAAATTCCTCGATACGCTCTTGAGAAAATTGTTTTGTTGAGAAATATTGATTATCAGGATGCAATGCTTCTTAAAATTAAATTAGTTGATATACCAGCCTTTTCAGTGGAGACTGATTTAAAGCGAAGTTACCCAGAAGGAAAGTACTTTAGTCATTTATTAGGTTATTTGGGAAAAATTTCGCCTGAAGATCTAAAAAATAATAAGAATAAAAAAGAATATGTATTTAATGATTTAATTGGAAAAAGTGGTTTAGAGTTGTTTTATGAAAAAGAATTACGCGGAATTAGTGGGCAAAAAGAAATCGAAGTAGATAGACTTGGGAAAGAAAAACAAATTATTAATATAAAAGAAGCATGTCCTGGTGATGACCTTTATTTAACAATTGATTCCCAACTTCAAAAAAAACTTTTCAAAACATTAACTTATTATGCTCGTTTAACAAAAAGTTATCGTGGTGCTGCAGTTGCTTTAAATCCAAGAAATGGAAAAGTTTTGGCTTTAGTATCAATACCTTCTTATGATAATAATCAATTTATTAAAGGATTTAAACAAGACGAATATCAAAAGTTAAAAACGAATTCATTAAAACCTCTTTTCTTTAGAGCTATTTCTGGTGAGTACCCGCCAGGTTCAATAATCAAATTAATTATTGCAGCAGCCGCACTTCAAGAAAAAATTATTAATAAAAATACCACCATTTTAAGTGCCGGTGGAATTAGAGTTGGAAAATGGTTTTTTCCCGATTGGAAAAAGGGAGGACATGGACCAACAAATGTAATTAAGGCATTAGCTGAGTCTGTTAATACATTTTTTTATTATGTTGGTGGTGGATATAAAGATTTTGTCGGTCTAGGTACAAAAAAAATTGCAGAGTATGCAAAATCATTTGGTCTTGGAAAAAAAACTGGAATCGATTTGTACGGTGAAAAAAGTGGTTTTATTCCAACGCCCGAGTGGAAGAAAAAAACTAGAAAAGAAAAATGGTATATTGGTGACACCTATCATATATCAATTGGTCAGGGTGATATTTTAGTTACACCGATTCAGGTTGCTAATTATACGGCTGCTATTGCTAATGGAGGTAAACTTTTTCAGCCTCATTTAATTGAGAAAATAGTTTCTTTTGATGGAAAAATAAAGTACAAATTTAGTAAGGATATAATCAGAGATGATTTTGTTGACAAAGAGAATATAGAAATTATCAAGCAGGGTTTAAGAGCAGCAGTTTTATGGGGAAGTGCACGTGGTGTTAAAAATGTGATTGTTCCTGTAGCTGGGAAAACGGGTACTGCTCAGATAAGCAAAAAACTCCCACATGCTTGGTTTACTTGTTTTGCCCCATTTAATAATCCAGAGATAGTTTTAACTATATTAATTGAAAATGGCGGTGAAGGAAGTTCAGTAGCTGTCCCTGTAGCCCGTGATGTTCTTAACTGGTATTTTAGTCAAAAAAAATAATTTTGAAAGTGTTCTGATTTTTAGCGGTTAGTAGTAAATCTTGACTTTTTATTTATTAATGTTATTGTTATAATAAAGGTCGATAATTTAACAAGGAGAACACTATGATGATAAAGTTTAAAGAATTACCTGGTGAAGAAAAGGTTAAAGTGGCGGATTACATCGCTGAAATTAAAGAAAAGGCAAAAAGAACCAAAATTTCACCTCAGGAGTTTGAAAATGTTTTAGAAATGATGGTAAAAAGGGGTATACTTAAAACCTGTACAAAAGAAGATTTGGAAAAAGTTAAAGAGCGAGCAAGAAAAAAAAATTATTCACTTTATCTTTTCAAATCGAAGACTGTGCCGGAAAGAATTTATTATGCTTTAGTCGGACAGTTGGGTACATTTTCTGTTCGTGGTGATATTCTTCACGAATTAACAGAAATTAAGAATCTCGTCGAAAAATCTGAAGAGATAAAAAAAAGCAAGAAACAAGAAGAAATAGCAGAGAGAATATGGCGTAAAGAAATAATGAAATATTACGACTTTCTACTTGAAAAAATGGCTAAAGGAAGAATGCATAGAAAGACATATCGCAATGCTCTTGAACGAGCAGTTGAATGGGGAATTATTAAGAAAAGTAACAGAGAAGAAGAGGATTTAAAAAAAGAACACGTACCTTATTTAAAATTTATTGACTATCGACAAGATCCAGAAAGTGGCGAACGTAAGCGAATAGAAGAAATTTACATTTACAGCGGATCAAAGATATCGGATCTAGAATGGAAATTTTTTAAATCTCTTCGTGGAGAATTTTTAACAGCAAAAATTAAACATCAAAAGAAAGTAAGAGAAGAACAAAGAAAAAAAAGAGAAGAAGAAATAAAGAAAATTCGCCAAAGATTTGGTATTTCAGTTGAATCTAAATCACAAAAGAAAGAAAAAACGCTAAAAGAACAGTTAAAAGAAATAAAAAAAGAGTTATTTAGAGACGAGGAATTTGAAAAAACAAGAAAAGAGCAAAAATCTGAAGATAAAATCAAAAGACAGCGAAAACGAAGAGAACGAAAAAAATTACGAAAAAAATTGCGTGCCGAAGGAAAAACAGAAGAGGAGATAGACCGAATTTTAAAAGAAAAAGGTCTGCTCTAAAACTTTTATAAAAGGCGCGTTTTTTCGCGCCTTTTTTATATTTGTTTCCGATTTTTTAAAGCACTACTTAAAGTTATCTCATCAGCATATTCTAAATCGCTCCCCATTGGTAATCCTCGAGCTAGTTGTGTAATTTTTATTTTTAGCGGTTTCAAAATTTTTTTTAAATAAAGAATTGTTATTTCGCCTTCAAGACTTGGATTAAGCGCTAAAATTAACTCTTTAACTTTTTCAGTTTTGATTCGTTGAATTAACTCCTTTATTTTTAATTTTTCAGGGCCAATATTTTTAGATTGGTCAATTAAACCATAAAGAATATGATAAACCCCGTTATATTCACCAGTTTTTTCAATTGCGACTAAATCTTGAGGTTTAGCAACAACACAAATAACAGAATGGTCACGTTTTGGATTAGAGCAAATATCACAAATTTCTTTTTCAGTATAATTTCCACAAATTTTACAAGTCTTAATATTTTTTAAGCTAATTATTTTTTTAATAAAATTTTCGAGATAGTTAATATCTTTTTTTGCTAAATAAAAAACAAACTTTTCAGCAGTTTTTGGTCCAATTCCGGGAAATTTTGAAAACTCAGCAATTAAATTTTGAATAATTTTAGAATACATTAACTTGACAACAAATAAAATTTTATTATAATTAAACAAGTTAAACAAGTTAAAAGAGGAGGTGAAAAATGCACGGAAATATTTATTTTGATATAATTGTTTTTGTTTTAATACTTATTACTTTCGGTATCCTTTCTTTAGAATCAAAGAAATAAAGGGGTTATTACCCCTTTTTAAAATGGTACGAAATTTTCTTCTTCTGTTAATTTCGTTTCAAGATTTTTAAAACTGGCTGTCTGTTCGTCAAAATAAAGTTTTACTGAAACACCTGCAGGTCCGTGGCGATGTTTAGCAATATAAATATCAGTAATGTTCCTTTCTTCCTCAGGGCAGTTTTTTATCCCTCTGTCCATTGCTTTACGATAGATAAAAAGAACAACATCAGCATCTTGTTCAATACTTCCGCTTTCTCTTAAATCAGCTAACTTTGGAATAGCCGGAACTCTTGTTTCAACTGCTCTCGATAATTGTGAAACAGCTAAAACAGGAATATTTAATTCCCGAGCAAGTGCTTTAAGTGCTCTCGATATTTCCGATACTTCTTGAACTCTATTTTCATGGCTATTTGTGCTTTCCATAAGTTGAAGATAGTCAATAATTACTAGACCTAAACCGTATTCAGCATGAAGTCTTCTCGCCTTAGTTCTTATTTCTAAAGCAGTAGCCATTGGTGAATCGTCAATAAAAATTGGTGCTTTTGCTAAAATATTTAATGCTTTATTTATCTTTCTAAAATCGTTTCCACTATTCTTTGAGAGATAGCCAGTTCGCAGTTTCCAGAGATTGATATTTGCTTCGGCACAAACAAGACGATCAAGAATTTGTTCTCGAGACATTTCGAGAGAAAAAATTGCAACAGGTATATTTGATTTCGTTGCTGCATTACGAAGAATGTCTAGCGCCAAAGCGCTTTTTCCAACAGACGGTCTAGCAGCAAGAATAATTAAATCAGAAGGCTGAAGACCTGCTAAAACATTATCAAGCTCAATAAAATGTGTTGGAACACCACGAACTTTCCCTTCACTACGATGAATTTCCTCGATTCGATTAAACCAAGGGGTGATAATATCTTGTAAAGAAACAATATTTTGTTTTAGGAATCTCTGTGAAACACTAAATACTTTTTGTTCGGCCTTATCCAAAATCTTTTCTACAGGTTCTCTTTCTTCATAAGCCATTTTTGTAATAGATGAGGATTCTCTAATAAGATTTCTTAACGTTGCTTTTCTCCGGATAATTTTTGCATAAGAAACAACATGTGTTGCACTTGGAACTTCATTTGATAATTCAGCTAAATAACTCCGACCACCAATTGTACCAAGCTTATTTTTTTCTTGAAGTCGATTAGATAAATTTAAAATATCAATTGGTTCTTTCTCCTCCCAAAGTTCAAGCATTGTTTCATAAATTATTTTGTGAGCATCTTTATAAAAATCTTCTGGTAAAATAATATCGGCGATTTTAACAATTGCTTCTTTGTCAATTAAAAGACAGCCTAGTAGTGCTTTTTCGGCATCGATACTTTGAGGTGGAATTTTCTCAATTTCTTTTGACATTTTATTTTTTTTATGTTAGTATTATAATATAATTCATTAACTATTCAAGATTGTTTTTACACATTTTATCCACTTAAACCTATGTTCTCAAAGAATTTAAGAGGTTATACAGTCTATTATGAAAAAAATGCTGAAAAAGGTATTGAACACTTAGCTTATGTTTTAAACTTTGATGAGTCAGAATCACTTTTTCGAGCAGCTAAATTGGAAGGAAAAATTGAGTTTGAAGATCGCTATGGACATAATTTTACTTTAATTAGTAATCTTGACGGAACATTTAAGGTTGTTATAAGATAGTAAAAGAATGTCTCTATGGCTATTTTCAAGAGCCATGAGAGGGGCCCGTAGCTCAATGGTAGAGCAGTAGCCTTTTAAGCTATTGATCAGGGTTCGATTCCCTGCGGGCTCATTTTTTTTCTTACCACGTTCTCTTTTTGAAAATGAATAAGGGTTCGCCATGAACCACGTAGGGTTCATGGTTAACTATAAACCACTTAGGGTTTATAGTTAAATTCCCTGCGGGCTCATTTTTACCCCCGTGGCTTCCTGGTGGTGCGGGGTTTACTTATCCACAATTAACTCTTGTCTTTTTTTATCTATATATTATAATAAAATAAGCTAGTTTAATAATTAAACTAGCATTAATTTTTAAGAATAAATAAAATATGGATCCCAAAAAGATATCAGTGTTAATTGATCAAATTTGCCAAGAAAAAAAAATTTCTCGCGAAGCAGTTATCAAGGCAATAGAAAAAGCTTTGGCAATAGCTTATCGTAAAGATTATGGTAATAAAATGCAGAACATTAAAGTAGATTTTAATCTTAAAACTGGTCTAACACGCGTTTATGATGTTAAAACGGTAGTCGAAGATTTGTCTCAAGAAGAATCTGCCCAACAAGAAAAATCTAAAGAAAAAAGAAAATTTAATCCTCGCACAGAAATACAACTTTCTGACGCAAAAAAAATAAAAAAAAATGTAAAGGTTGGTGATGAAATTATTACTGAATTACCCTTACCAACAGGTTTTGGACGTATAGCTGCACAGACAGCAAAACAAGTAATTATTCAAAATATCCGTGAAGCCGAAAGACAAACCTTATATGAGAAATATAAAAAATTGGAACACTCTGTGATAGATGGTGTAATTCAAAGACGAGAAGGTGTAAATTTAATTGTAGATCTTGGTGATACTAATGGTATTTTAATTTACGAAGAACAAATTCCTGAAGAAAGATATTGGCCAGGAGAAAAACTTAAATTTTATCTTTTAACAGTAAAAGAAAGTTTAAAAGGACCAATAATTGTTCTTTCTCGCCGTCATCCAGATATTGTTAAAGCTTTGTTTATAAGTGAAGTCCCTGAAATCGCTGAGGGAAGTGTTGAAATTAAAGCAATTGTTCGGGAAGCAGGTTACCGTTCAAAAGTTGCTGTAGTTGCAAAAGATAAAAATATTGACCCAGTTGGTGCTTGCATTGGACAAAGAGGAACAAGGATTCAAACAATTATTGGAGAATTAGGTGGAGAAAAAGTAGATATTATTCATTATTCAGATAACCCCGAAGAATTCATTGTTAATTCAATCGCTCCAGCTGAAGTAACATCAATAAAACTTAATAAGAAAGAAAAAAAAGCGAAATTAAAAATCAAATCAAATCAATTATCACTAGCTTATGGTCGAAAGAAACAAAATCTTCGCTTAGCATCGGAATTAACTGGTTGGAAAATTGAAATTGAAGAGGAAAAACTAAAAAAATCAAAAAATAAGAAAAATAAAAAGGAAAAATAGAAGAGGAAATTTACTATATGATTATGATAGTAAAAATTATTTTAGCAATTTCTATCTTTCTTGCTATTTCTACTGCCTTTTTTAAATTTCTACAAATCAGAAAAAGGAAAGTTGATAACAAACAGGCAGCAGAAATTGCCTCTTATATTAGAGCAGGTGCTTTAGCATTTTTAAGTAAAGAATATAATATTTTAATTATTTTTGTTATTATAATCTTTTTGTTTTTAATTTTGAGTCCGATTGGTTGGAAAATTGCCGTCGCATTTTTAGGTGGTGCCTTTCTCTCGGCTTTAGCTGGCAATATTGGAATGAGAGTTGCAACGATATCAAATGTACGAACAGCTCTCGCTGTAAAAAATAAAATATCAAAAGGCTTTAAAATTGCTTTTTCTGCTGGTTCAGTAACTGCTTTATTAATTGTTTCTCTCGGACTTTTAGGTGTTACTCTTTTATATTTTATTTTCAAAGATCCTAAAATAATTTACGGTTTTGGTTTAGGTGCTTCTTTAATTGCTCTCTTCGCCCGAGTTGGTGGCGGAATCTATACCAAAGCAGCTGACATTGGCGCTGATATAGTGGGAAAAGTTGAAGAGAGCATTCCTGAAGATGATCCACGGAACCCAGCAGTAATTGCTGATAACGTTGGCGATAATGTTGGCGATGTTGCAGGAATGGGTGCCGATTTGTTTGAAAGTTATGTTGACTCAATTATTGCAGCAATGGTCTTAGGTGCTAATACGTTTTTGCTTTCCGGAAGAATTAGAGTTTTATTTCCTTTGCTTCTTGCTGCAATCGGTATTTTATCAAGTTTGATTGGTATTTTTATTACTTTATTTTTAGTAAAAAGAATGAGACCAGCAAATGCATTAAATATCGGCGTTTTTACTAGTGCTTTAATAATGATTATTGGAACAACTTTAATAATTAGATATATACCAGAAGGATTATCATTTAATCTTTTTTATGCTGTTTTATTTGGTCTTATTGCCGGAATTATCATTGGTCTAATAACAGAATTTTACACATCATCTTCTTATAAGCCAACACGTGCTGTTTCGCGTTCTTCACAATTTGGTGCAGCAACAAATATCATTTCAGGATTAGCTTTGGGAATGCAGAGTACAATAGTACCAATTATTATTGTTTGTTTGGCGATATTTTTTTCTTATAAATTTGCTGGTTTATATGGTGTTGCTATCTCGGCAGTTGGAATGCTTTCAACTTTAGGAATAACATTAGCTGCAGATACTTATGGTCCAGTAGTTGATAATGCTGCGGGTATTAGTGAAATGGCTCATCTTGGTAAAGAAATAAGAGAAAGATGTGAAAAATTAGATGCAATTGGTAATACTACTGCGGCAATTGGTAAGGGTTTTGCTATTGGCTCTGCTGCTTTAACTGCTCTTGTTCTTTCGGTTAGTTATAGTCGTCTTGTTGGTTTAAAATTTTTGAATTTGAATTCTCCTTATGTTTTGATTGGTTTATTTTTGGGTGGTCTTTTACCATTCCTTTTCTCCTCTTTTGTAATGAAATCGGTTGGACGAGCAGCTGATTTTGTAGTTAAAGAAGTTCGCCGACAATTCAGAGAAACAAGAGGTCTTTTAACCGGTAGAGTAAAACCGAATTATAATAAAACGATTAAAATCATTACTGGCACTTCTTTAAAACAAATGCTTCTCCCAACATTAATGGCTATCTTATCTCCTATTGCTGTTGGATTTTTATTGGGAAAAGAAGCCTTAGGTGGTTTTTTGGTCGGATCAATAGTTACCGGTTTTCCTTTAGCAATTACAATGGCTAATTCTGGTGGAGCATGGGATAACGCAAAAAAATATATTGAAGCAGGAAATTTTGGTGGTGAAGGATCGTTAGCGCATAAAGCGGCAGTTATCGGTGATACAGTTGGTGATCCATTTAAAGACGCTGCTGGACCATCTTTAAATATCTTAATTAAATTAGTGTCAATTATTGCACTAATTATTGCACCATTGTTATAAATACTGAATTTTTTAATCAAACCAGATAAATACAAAAATAAACTTAAAATAAAAATATATGAGTTATCAAATAAAAAAAATATCTAAAGGCACTATCGAAATTTTAGTTGAAATTCCATCAGAAAAAATGGATGAATTTAACAACTCTGCTTTATCTGAATTAGCTAAAGATGTTGAAATTCCTGGTTTTCGTAAAGGAAAAGCACCATTAAATATGGTCAAAGATAAAATTGATAAAAATAAAGTTTTAGAAAAAGCAGCAAATTTAGCAATTCAGAAAGAATATGCAGAAATCATGTTAAAAGAAAATCTTGCACCAGCTGATTATCCAAAAGTAGAAATTAAAAAATTAGCCTTAGGAAATCCTTTTATTTTTAAGGTAATAGTTCCACTTATTCCTAAAGTAAAACTAGGAGATTATAAAAAGATTAAAGTTAAAAGAAAAGAAATAAAAATTGATGAGAAAGAAGTTAATAATTTATTAAAACAACTTCAAGAAATGAGAGCTAAAGAAACAATGGTTCAAAGACCAGCAAAATATGGTGATAAAATTGTTGTTGATTTAGAAATGTTTTTAGATAATGTTTTATTAGAAAATGGCCAAGCAAAAAATGCTACTTTTATCATTGGTAAAAAGTCTTATATTCCTGGATTTTCAGAGAATCTTGTTGGTTTAGTTTCTGGTGCTGTAAAAAATTTCTCCTTAGAATATCCTAAAGACCATTATGATAAAAGATTAGCTGGAAAAGTTGTTAACTTCAAAATAAAAGTAAACGGTGTTTACCAAATAGATCTTCCAAAACTAGATGATGAATTTGCTGCAACAGTAGGTAATTTTAAAAAATTAGAAGATTTAAAAAATCAATTAAGAAAAAATCTTGAGGAAGAGAAAAAAATAAAAGAGGAGGAAAAAATAGAAATAGAATTACTGAAAAAATTAATTAATATATCTAAATTTGATGAAATCCCTGATATTCTTATTGAGAGAGAGGTTAACAAAATGATTAACGAATTAAAAGAATCAATAGAACAGCAAGGAGCAAAATTTGATGATTACTTAGTTAGTATAAAAAGAACACAAGATGACTTAAAAGAGGAATTTAAAGGAAGGGCCGAAGAAAGAATAAAAACAGTATTGGCAATAGGCGAATTGGCTAAAAAGGAAAATATAAAAGTGGAAGAATCAGAAATCAATCAAGAATTAGAGAAATACTTAGAAATCTACAAAAATAAACCAGAAATTATCAAACAATTAAAAACCGAATCAGGAAAATATTATGTAAAAAGTGTTATTTTAAATCGAAAGGTAATTACTTGGTTAAAAGAACAAAATGAAAAATAAAATCGGGCAATAAATGCCCGAAAAATTGGTGGCTCGTATCGGGAAATAGGATAATGGACACGAGCCGAAAATGGATAATAAGCAAAATTGGTGGCTCGTATCGGGAAATAGGATAATGGACACGAGC
>JAGGZP010000063.1 GCA_021161965.1 bacterium | reverse complement strand
GGTAAATGCTGGCTTATCTGATAAGTATAACTGGCAAATTGGTGATTTGGTTAAAATTTTTGACAAAAATTAGATTTATCTTATAATAATCTTATAATATTACTTATGGCAGAAGAACAAATAGCAATAAAAAATAAACAAGAAATTGTTATTTTTGCTGAAACAAATTATCGTAATATTCGAAAAAAATTCGGAATTAAAACTGATGACCGTCGTCGTCATATGTATTTAATTGGAAAAACCGGGACAGGAAAGTCAACAACATTAGAAAATATGATTTATCAAGACCTCCAAATGAATCATGGTGTCGCTGTTGTTGATCCTCATGGTGATTTAGCCGAACATGTTTTAGACTTTGTCCCCTCATCACGAATTAATGATGTAGTTTATTTTAATCCTGCAGATATTGATTATCCAATTGCTTTTAATATTTTAGAACAAGTTGATCCAGAACATAGACATCTTGTTGCCTCTGGGTTAGTTGGTGTTTTTAAAAAAATTTGGGCTGATTCTTGGGGCCCCCGCCTTGAATACGTTCTACGCAATGCAATTTTGGCACTACTTGAATATCCTGGAAGTACACTTTTAGGAATAATGCGTTTGCTAGTTGATAAAGAATTCAGAAAAAAGGTTGTTGGAAGATTAACTGATCCAGTTGTTCGCTCTTTCTGGGTCGATGAGTATTCTCGTTATCCGGATAGATTTCAGGCCGAAGCAATTGCGCCAATCCAAAACAAAGTTGGGCAATTTTTGTCAACTTCCCTTATTAGAAACATTGTTGGCCAGGTCAAATCAAAAATCAATTTGAGAAAAATGATGGACGAAGGAAAGATATTAATAATGAATTTATCTAAGGGGAGGATTGGTGAAGATGCTTCTGCTCTTTTAGGAGCAATGATGATTACTAAAATTCAGTTAGCGGCAATGAGCCGAATCGACATTCCAGAAAATGAAAGGAAAGATTTTTATCTTTATGTTGATGAATTTCAAAATTTCGCAACCGAAAGTTTCGCGAACATTTTATCTGAGGCGAGAAAATATCATTTAAATTTAATTATTGCTCATCAATATATTGGACAACTAATGCCTGGGGGTGATACAAAAATTCGTGATGCAGTTTTTGGTAACATTGGAACAATTGTTTGTTTTCGAGTTGGTGCTGCAGATGCCGAATTCTTAGCCAAAGAATTCGCTCCACAATTTAATGAAACTGATTTAGTTAATTTGGATAAATATGATGTTTATGTAAAGTTAATGATTGATGGTATTACCTCCCAACCATTTTCAGCAACAACATTACCTCCGATTGGTGTTTCAAAGGGTAACAAAGATAAAATTATTCGTGTCTCGCGAGAACGTTATGCTGAACCAAAAAAAATTGTTGAAGAGAAAATTGCTCGTTGGAGTGGTGTGGAAACAGGGACACTAACTCAACCAGCAAAATACGAAGCAAGATGTGACCGTTGTGGAGCAATAACTTATGTTCCTTTTATCCCCGATGGTATTCGACCGGTTTATTGTAAAAAATGTCTCAAAGAGATAAGAAAAGAAGAGAAAAAAAGAAAAGAGACACAAATACAAAATAATTAATTTGAAAGACTAAAATCTAGTAAAAATGGAAAAAAAATATATTTCTATAATCACTTCTTTTTTTATCGGTTCTGCTCTTTTAATCTGGTTCTATCAGCGGATTGGTTTAGTAAATATTGTTCATCAATTAGTTAAATTAAAATATTGGCAAATTGTTATAATCTTTTTATTTTCAATTTTTATCTTTACAATTACATTTTTCCGTTGGAAATTAATATTGGAAACGCTTATTGGTTATAAGATACCATATTCGAGTATTATCCGAGCAATGTTTTCAGGTTACACAATAAGTTATTTAACGCCAATTATGTATCTTGGTGGAGAAGGTTTTCGAATTTATATTTTAAAGAAAGATAGAGGCATACCTTTAAACAAAAGTCTTAACTCAATATTAATTGATCGGTTTGCAGATTTCTCTGGTAGTTTTGTCTTTTTATCTTTAGCAGGGATTTTGCTTATCTTTTTTAGAAATTCAACTTGGGGAATATTTTTACTTCTCTTAGCTGTTTTAGTCTTTTTAATCCTCTATCTTTTGATTAAGGTAATTGGTCTAGAGAAAATTTTTATATTTCTTATAAAATCATTCCGTTTGGATAAGATAAATTATAAAAACAAGAAAATAAAGATTGTTGAAAAAATCCACTTTCTTATCAAAGAAGCAAAACTTTTTCTAAGAAAATCACCAAAAAAATTCTTTTTGGCAGTTTTTTTATCTTTCTTGGTCTGGATTGTATCTATTCTTCAATTAAAATTATTATTACTTTATTTAGGGTATAATCTCTCAATAGTTAAACTGCTTATCATTAGAGTTTTTGCCGTTCTTTCTACTTTTGTTCCTATTCCAGCAAGTTTAGGGACATTTGAGGGTGCTTATATTTTGTCATTTAAATTATTTAATATTCCTTCAAATATTGCTATTGCTGCTAGCTTAATTTTAAGAATTTATCATATTGTTTTTGTAAGTTTAGGAATTTTCATTCTTACTCATTACTTAAATTACGGTTTATTTAAGTTAAGAAGATATTTATTTAATAAATATGAACAGTAACGAGGTTAGAAAAATTTTTATTAATTTCTTTAAACAATTGGACCACAAAATTATTCCTTCTTCTTCTTTAATCCCTGCTGATCCAACCGTGCTTTTTACTTCAGCAGGGATGCAACAATTTATTCCTTATCTTTCCGGAGAAACTATCCCACCTTATCCGCGTGCCTGTTCTTACCAAAAATGTTTTCGAACATCAGATATTGATAAAGTTGGTGATGAATTTCATCATACATTTTTTGAAATGCTCGGCAACTGGTCTTTTGGTGATTATTTTAAAGAAAAAGCAATTAAATGGTCGCTTGATTTATTAGTTGGAAAATACGGTTTAAAAAAGGACAAAATTTGGGTAACTGTCTTTAAAGGAAATAATGATATTAAAAAAGATACGGAGTCAATCGAGATTTGGATGAGAAACGGTATTCCTCGCGAACGAATTCTTGAATTTGGAATGGAGGACAATTTTTGGGGTCCAGTTTCTACAACTGGGCCTTGTGGTCCTTGTAGCGAAATCTATTACGACCGCGGAGAAAAATTTAGGACAAAGAAATGCGATTTATCAAATTGTGGCCCAGGTTGCCATTGTGGGCGTTTTGTCGAAATTTGGAATTTAGTTTTTATGGAGTATAAAAAAAATGTTGACGAAACCTTTAGTAAATTGCCGGCAAAAAATGTTGATACTGGTGCTGGTTTAGAGAGATTAACCGCAGTTTTAGAAAGTAAAGAATCTGACTACGAAACTGACTTATTTCTACCTCTAATTAAAAAAATCTCCGAGTTATCAGGAAAATCTTATGAAAATAATAAAAAACCTTTTAGAATTATCGCCGATCATATTCGTGCAAGTTGTTTTCTAATTGCTGACGGCATTTTCCCAAGTAAAGAAGATCGCGGTTATATCTTAAGAAGATTGTTACGGCGAGTAATTCGTTTTGGGAAAACAATTGATATGCCAAAAAACTTTTTAATTCCCTTATCTCAAATTGTTATTAATCAATATTCGTTTCTCTATCCTGAGCTTAAGCACAAAGAAAATGACATTTTGACAATAGTTCAAAACGAGGAAGAAAAGTTTGAAAAAACATTATTACTCGGACTAAAAAAATTTAATAAAATTGCTAAGGAAACTATTAATAAAAATAAAAAGAATATTGATCCAGAATATGTCTTTCATCTTTACGACACTTATGGATTTCCTTTTGAATTAACGAAAGAACTAGCAAAAGAAAGAGGTCTAAATGTTGATGAGAAAAGTTTTCGAGAAAAATTTAAAAAACATCAGGAAATATCTCGTGCTGGCGTAGAAAAAAAATTTGGTGGACACAATATCTATGCAATAAAAGATGAGAAAGCAAAAATAAAAGCAACAAAACTACATACAGCAACACATTTATTACAAGCTGCCCTGCGACAAATTCTAGGCAACCATATTCAGCAAGCCGGAAGCGATATAAATCCAGAAAGATTAAGATTCGATTTTACCCATCCCAAAAAATTGACAAAAGAAGAAATAGAAAAAGTCGAAAATTTAGTTAATCAGAAAATAAAAGAGGACTTACCAATAAAAGTTGAAGAAATGTCTTATGAAAATGCAATAAAATCTGGGGCATTAGCATTTTTTAAAGAAAGATACCCAAAAATTGTTAAAGTTTATACTATTGGTAATTTTAGCAAAGAAATTTGTGCCGGTCCGCATGTAAAACGTACAGGGGAAATCGGTAAGTTTAAAATATTAAAAGAGAAATCGGCCGGCGCTGGGATTAGAAGAATTAAAGCAACAATTATAGAATAAAATGTATGCCTGCCTATATTATTTTATTCATCATTGGATTGATCTTTTTAGTTAAAGGGGCTGACTATTTAGTTGATGGTTCAGCATCTTTAGCAAAAAGATTAGGCATGCCAACTTTAATAATTGGATTAACTATTGTTGCTTTTGGGACATCAATGCCTGAATTTATTGTTAATGTTTTTTCAGCAATAAACGGAGATACTAATATCGCCCTAGGTAATATTCTTGGTTCAAATATTGCCAACATTTCATTAATTCTTGGCTTGGTTGCGATTATCAAACCAATTCATTTGCCCCGTTCAACTGTTTGGAAAGAAATTCCATTTAGCTTGTTGGCTGCATCTATTTTATTTCTTGCTAGTGCTGATAGATTAATAAGTAAATTGGAGTTATCTGCCCTAACAAGGGGTGACGGTCTTATTTGTCTCCTTATGTTCGCTGTCTTTATTCATTACATTTTCGAAGCAATCAAAAAAAAGGGGACGCAATTAGAGACGAAAAAAATAGAAATAAAAAAATATAAACCAGGCGTCATAGCTTTAATGATTATCGGTGGTATGATTCTCCTTTATTTTGGTGGCCAATGGACAGTTAATGGGGCAGTAAAAATTGCTCGTGCTCTCGGTTTAAGTACATTTTTAGTTTCAGCAACAATTATCGCTTTGGGGACCTCATTACCAGAATTAGTTACAGCAATTGTCGCTATTCGAAAAAAATCAGCTGATCTAGCTATTGGTAATACAATTGGTTCAAATATATTTAATATATTTTTAATTCTCGGAATTACTGCAGCAATTAAGCCAATTTTCGTTCCCCAAAGATTAGTGTTTGATATGCTCTTCTTAATCGGAATAACATTTTTATTTTTTATTTTTATGTTTATCGGTAAAAAAAGTATTTTAGAAAGGTGGCAGGGAGTAATATTTATTTTTCTTTACATTTTCTATCTTTACTACATAATTAAACGAGGTTAAATAAGCCAATCCAGGATTAACTATCTAACTATCAAAGTCAAACTTCGATAATAATTTCGATAATACTACTCAAAAGCTTGACAAATTTTTTACAAATTTTATAATAAAAACATTCAAAAAGGAGGAAAAATGGGGAAGTTAAATAAACCAACTGATTCTCGAGGATTTAGATCTATTTTGATTATATTTCACATCCTAACACTTGTAATGATTGCTTTTGCTTATCTACAATTTTTCGGATACAAAATAAAAGTTGATAGTTTCCTAATGTGGTTTTATTTGTCAATGTTAACATTATATACCGGGCATAAAGAAACATTACGATGGAAGGCGAATATATTCTCTGATAGAATGGGAGAAATATATGTTTACTTAATTGTTGGCTCAGTTGTTTTAACAGGCATATTAGCCAGCATTTTCCCAGGCAAATTTACTGTACCAAATTTATTAAAGCAGATAGCAATCCCAGTGATATCGCTGTTTATTGGAACAGAAACAAGCAAAACAATCTTTTTAAAAAAATTTAAACAAAAAACAGGGGATTAATTCCCCTGTTTTAAATTAATCGGATTTTTCAAATAAGATTCAATTATCTCATTTAAATTACCATCTAATATTTTCTCAACATCTTTTGTCTCGTAGCCAGTACGATAATCTTTTACCATTTTATAAGGATGAAGAACGTAAGACCTAATTTGATTCCCCCAGGAAGCAGATTTAAATTCCCCTCTTAAACGTGCTTTTTCTTCCTCTTTTTTACTTTGTTGATATTGATAAACTTTTGAATACAAAATTTTTAAAGCTCTTTCTTTATTCTGATGCTGTGACCTTTCTGACTGACAAGTTACAGTAATTTTTGTTGGTAAATGAACAATTCGAACTGCTGTTTTGTTTTTTTGAATATATTGGCCACCGTGCCCTGAAGCTAAAAACGTATCAATTCTTAAATCAGAAGGATTAATTTCAACCTTTACGTCTTCTATTTCTGGTAAAACCTGAACTAAAGCAAATGAAGTATGGCGCATTTTTTCGGCATCAAAAGGAGATATTCTTACCAATCGGTGAACACCAGATTCTCCTTTTAAAAATCCATAAGCATATTCGCCCTCAACCTCAATTGTCACACTTTTTATTCCCGCTTTTTGCCCAGAAGATTTGTCGATAATTTTTGTCTCCCAATTTCTTTTTTTACAAAATCTTAAATACATTCTCAAAAGTATTTCTGCCCAATCCTGGGCATCATCGCCACCAGCGCCGGCATAAATTGAAAGAATTGCATTATTTTTGTCATATCTTGCATTCAAGAAAGTATACATTTCAAATTTTTCTATTTCTTTTTCTATTTCTTTTATTTCTTTCTCTATTTCTTTTCTCAAATTAACATCTTTATCTATTTTATCTAATTTGGCAATTTCTATTAAATCGTTTAATTTATTTTTAATTCTTTGCCAAGAATTAATTTTCTCTTTTAAATTACTTATCTCTTGATTTATTTTTCTTGCCCTTATCTTGTCTTTCCAAAAATTGACTTCTAAAGTCCTTTTTTCTAAATCTTTAACTTTTTTTGGTAGTTTATTTAATTCCAAAAATACTTCTATTTTAAATAATCTTTTTTCTAGTTCTCTTAATT
>JAGGZP010000075.1 GCA_021161965.1 bacterium | reverse complement strand
GCATTAATAATTAATTTCGTCATATTAATCTAATATAGCATAAGTTTTAAAAATAGCAAAATTTGACAGCATTTCTCTATTTGTTATATTGTATTTAAGTTATCTTGATTTTAATAGAATATCGCATTTTACTTTTTAATTATGGAACAAAAATACATTAGAAATTTTTGTATTATTGCTCATATTGATCATGGTAAATCAACACTTGCTGATCGTTTTTTAGAATTGACAAAGACTGTACCGCCAGGAAAAATGAGACCACAATATCTTGATAGAATGCCATTGGAAAGAGAAAGAGGAATTACAATAAAACTTCAGCCGGTGAGGATGATCTATAAAACGCGGATTCACGCGGACATCAAACGCGGATCAACGCGGATAAAGACGCAGATTTACGCGGATCAAGACGCGGATGAACGCCAGCAGGCAAACAAAAACATAAATAATAATCAGCAGGAATATATTTTAAACCTGATCGATACTCCTGGCCATGTTGATTTTAGTTATGAAGTTTCTCGTTCTTTAGCAGCAGTTGAGGGAGCAATTTTACTTGTTGATGCTCGTGAAGGAATCCAGGCACAAACTTTAGCAAATTTATATTTAGCTCAGAAACAAGGCTTGACTATTTTACCAGTTATAAATAAGATTGATTTACCAAATTTAGATATACCAAGAATTAAAAAAGAACTTTCAAATCTTTTACAAATAAATGAAAATGAAATTCTGCTTGTTTCGGCAAAATACGGGATAAATATCGAAAATGTCTTAGAAAAAATTGTTGAAACATTTCCTTCACCTAAAGGAGACAAGAACAAACCATTACGCGCACTTATTTTTGATTCAATTTATGATGAATATCGAGGAGTAATTGTTTTTGTAAGAATTTTTGATGGCAAAATAATTGCCGGAGAAAAAATAAAAATGCTAAAAAGTCAAGCAGTTTCTGAAGTATTAGAAGTTGGTGTTTTTAATCCAAATTTTTTACCCCAAAAAGAACTCGAGGCTGGAGAAATCGGTTATATTGTTACTGGATTAAAAGAAATTGAAAAATGCCGTGTTGGAGATACAATAACTCTCGACAAGGATCAAAAAGTAATTCCTCTGCCTGGTTATCAAGAACCTAAACCAATGGTTTTTGCCGGCTTTTTTTCTAAAGATGGGAATAAAGTCGAATCCCTTCGTCGCGCTTTACAAAAATTGAAACTCAATGATGCAAGTTTAACTTTTGAACCAGAAAGATCTCCTGCTCTTGGTTTTGGTTTCCGCTGCGGGTTTTTGGGGTTACTCCATTTAGATATTACTCGCGAAAGGATTAAACAAGAATATGGTTTAGATTTGATAATTACTACTCCGACTGTTGGTTTTAAAGTCTTTAATAAGAATGGTAAGAGTAAAATAATTAAAAATCCAATAGAAATAGGCGATTTATCAAAAATAGACCATGTTGAAGAACCAATTATGAATGTTGATATTATTGTCCCAATAAAATTTATTGGAAAAGTAATGGATTTGATTAAGGAATATCGTGGCGAATTCTTATCAACAGAGTATCTAACTAGTAAAATGCCGGAGAAATACCAGCGTATTATTATCCATTCCAAGATTCCCTTAGCAATGTTAATTGTTGATTTTTACAATAAGTTAAAAAGTATTAGTTCTGGCTATGCTTCTTTAAGCTATGAATTTAATAGCTATCGAACAACTGAAATAGAAAAGCTAAATATTTTTATTGCTGGACGAAAAGTTGAAGAACTTACAACAATAGTCTACAAAGACGGTGTTTATCGGCGAGCAAAAAAAATTGTTGAAACATTGAAAAATATATTACCTCGTCAACTTTTTGAAGTAAAAATTCAAGCAGCTACTGGTGATTCAATACAAGACAAGATAGGAAAGGTTATTGCTTCAGAAAGAATCGCGCCTTTTAGGAAGGATGTGACAGCAAAACTTTATGGCGGAGATGTAACTAGAAAGATGAAATTATTAAAAAAGCAAAAGAAAGGAAAGAAAAAATTAGCTCAGTTTGGTAAAATTAATATTCCTTCTAAAGTTTATTTAGAAATTTTTAAGATATAAAACTTATGAAAAATTTCAATCTTAAAAAATATCCTCAAATTACTGTTTTAGAAACAACACCTCAATTAGAGGTGCTTCTCACAATTATTCGTGACAAAAAGACGAGAAGAAATGATTTTATTTTTTACTCTGACAGAATTATCCGTCTTTTAGTTGAAAAAGGATTAAATTTTTTACCGGTTAGAAAAAAAGATGTTCTTACGCCGACTGGCGCGAAATATAAAGGGAAGAAATTCGTGGGTAAGATTTGCGCTGTTTCAATTGTTCGAGCAGGCGAAAGTATGGAGAAAGCAATTCGAGAGGTTTGTAAGAAAATAAGAATTGGGAAAATTCTTATTCAGCGCAATGAGAAAACAGCTAAACCAATTCTTTTTTATACAAAATTACCGAAAGACATATCCAAAAGATATGTTTTTTTACTTGATCCAATGTTAGCAACTGGTGGTTCAGCTTCTGTAGCAATTAGAGTTTTAAAGGAGGCTGGAGTAAAAGAAAAGAAAATAATATTTTTAAATTTAGTTTCTTGTCCACAGGGATTGAAAAATGTTTTGAAAAAATTCCCTAAAATTAAAATTGTTACTGCAGCTATTGATAACTATTTAAACAAAAAGGCTTTTATTGTTCCTGGTTTAGGCGACTTCGGCGACCGTTATTTTGGAACGTAACCTTGACACAATTTTTTATTAGAGTATATTGTTAGTACTAGTAAAACAATAATTTTAATAAAAATATTATGTTTATTAAGAAAATTGGTATTGATTTAGGAACAGCAACAACCGAAGTTTTTATTCCTAAAAAAGGCATTGTTTTAATTGAACCCTCGGTTGTGGCAATCTCGACAATCGACAAAAATGTTTTAGCTGTTGGTGATGAAGCAAAAGATATGATTGGTCGGACACCTGATACAATTGTCGCGCGCAAGCCATTAAAGGATGGCGTAATTGCTGATTATAAAACAACCGAAGCAATGCTTAAATATTATATTAATAAAGCAATCGGCAGTTTTAGAATTCTCCGACCCGAAGTTATGGTTGCAGTTCCCGGAGGTATTACTTCAACCGAAAAAAGAGCGGTAATTGATGCAACAATGGCGGCCGGAGCAAAGGCTGCTTATATTATTAAAGAACCAATTGCTGCGGCAATTGGGGCAAATATTCCTATTGCTTCTGCTTCTGGTCATATGATAATCGATATGGGCGGAGGAACAGCAGAGATAGCTGTAATTTCTTTAGGGGGCATAGTTAGCTCCACTTCTGTAAGAGTTGCGGGAAATAAATTTGACCAAGCAATTATTCGCTACATTAGAAAAAAGTATAATTTAGCAATTGGCGAAAGAACAGCCGAACAAGTTAAAATTAAAGTTGGTGCTGCACTTCCTCTTGAGAAAAAATTAACAATGGAGATTCGAGGTAGAGATATGCTTAGTGGTTTACCAAAAACTATTACAGTTTCTTCAGATGATGTTGTTGAGGCAATACAGAATGAATTAAACGAAATTATTAATGCAATTAAATCTGTTCTTTTTGAAACACCTCCTGAACTTTCGGCAGATGTAATGGACAAAGGAATAGTTTTAGCAGGAGGAAGTTCACAATTAAGATTAATGGATAAGTTAATTACTAAAGAAACAGGTGTCTCAACTTATTTAGCTGATGAACCCTCTCTTTGCGTTGCAAAAGGTACAGGTCTTGCTTTGGAAAATTTAGAATATTATAAAAAGAGTATTTTGGCTCTGAAATAAAAATTGTAATAATCCTGTTAGGTAGATCAGGATGCTAATTGAAACAAATTTCAAGATACCTGCAGGAATAAATCAAAAATCAAAAATCAAAAAGATAGAATTCCTAATTAACCTAATTTCTAATGTCTAATCAAATCCCAATGACCAATGACCAATGACCAAACAAATTCCAAAAATCTAAAAATTTTCAATGATCAATGATCAATTTTCAATGAATTTTCAATGACTCAATTTTCAAAAGTAATATTTTTTAAAAATTGTTTGAGAAATTGAGAATTGGAAATTGAAAATTTAATGTAAATTGTAAATTGAAAATTGGAAATTTGAAAGAGCGCCCTACGGGCTCGATAAATTTTAATAAAATTGGTATGCTTATTGGCATTGACGCTTCGCGGGCGAATCGCGAAGAAAAAACAGGAGTTGAATGGTATTCCTATTATCTTATCCAAGAACTTAAAAAGATTCCGCTAAATAACGGAATCAATTTTATTTTATATACACCAAATAAATTAAAGGGAGAATTGGCAGTCTTGCCAAAAAACTGGCAAGAAAAAATTTTAAAATGGCCGCTTAAATATCTTTGGACACAAGTAAAACTATCTTGGGAGATGTTTAAAAATTCTCCCGATGTTTTATTTATACCCTCACATGCTTTACCATTTTTTATTCCCAAAAAAATAAAAACAGTAATTACACTTCATGATACCGGATTTAGAAGATATCCGAAAGCGTATTCTTTTTGGCAGAGGTTTTATACTAATTTTGTTTATCGAAATGCAGTAAAAAAAGCAACAAAGATTATTGTTCCCTCAAATTTTACAAAAAACGAATTAATTAATTTATATCACGCAAAAACAGAAAAAATTAAAGTAGTTTATTTTGGTATTGATAAAAATTTATTTAAACCCACAATTGACCAAAAAATTTTAGAAAAATACAGGATAAAGAAGCCATATATTTTGTTTGTTGGTCGTTTAGAAGAAAAGAAAAATATTAAAAATCTTATTTCTGCTTTTTTATTATTAAATCAGCCAATGCAGTTGGTTTTAGTTGGTAAACCCGGATATGGGTATAAAGAAATTAAAAAACTAATTTTAAGAAGTAAAAATATTTTGGAAATTGGTTATGTTAGAAGGAATGATTTACCTTATTTATACTCTGCAGCAGAATTATTTATTTTATCTTCATTTTATGAGGGTTTTGGTTTCCCTGGTTTAGAAGCAATGGCTTGTGGTTGCCCAGTAATTGCAGCAAACCAAACTTGTTTACCAGAAATTTATGGCCCAGCTGCAATTTATTTTGATCTAAATAGTATAAAAGAAATAGCTGGGAGGGTTGAAGAAATTATTAATAACAAGAGTTTGAGAAAGGAATTGATTAAAAAAGGTTTTGAACAAGTAAAAAAATATTCTTGGGAAAGATGCGCTCGAGAAACCTTACAAATTTTATTGACAGGTTTTTAGAAACAAATAAAATTTTATTAGAGAGGAATAGGGTAGGAATTTTTATAAATTTTTATTTTTAATTTTTATGTTTTTAACAGTTCATGCAGCAGCAGGCGTTCTTATTGCTCAACATTCAAAAAATGCATTAATTGCTTTTTTTCTTGCTTTGCTTTCCCATTATTTTTTGGATTTTATTCCTCATGGAGATAAAATTTTTAGTAAATCAGAAAAACATTCAAAACTTTTTTTTGGAATGGCATCATTTGATACAATCTTTTTAGTAATTTTTTTAATTTTTATTTTTCTTCATCCAATAATTTATAAAAATCGTGCAATAATAAGTTGGGGAATAATCGGCTCAATTTTACCCGATATTACTTACGCAATAGAAAATATTACTAAAGTAAAAATATTTAAAACGTTAACTGAGCCAAATAAGTTTGTTCATAACATCATTAAAGGTGATTTATCAATAAAAAATGGTTTAGTTTTACAAACAGTTGTTTTTGTTTTATTAATCATTGGTATTTTTTTTAGTTTAAAGTAATGTTAATTAATCAAGTAATAAAAAAGGAACGACAAAAAAAATTTTGGCACAATAAACTAGTAATTTCATCTTTCCTAGTAAATTTTCTTATTATTCTATTTTCTTGGTTTTATCTTTTTCTTCGGTCAGGTTATTTGCCCGGAATCAAAGGTGAATATTTTTCTATATTGATAATATCTCTAGTTACATTATTTGTTAACTATTTTTTTGTTTATAAATTTTATCTAGAGAAAGAAAATTTTTTATTTAATTTAATGATATTCTCCACTTTAATTATTGAAATTATTTTTTTAATCTGTATCTTATAAAAGATGTTATTATTTTTTGTTATAAAAATATTCTTTTTGGCCACCCTTTCTTTTTTACTTGCTTTTGTTTTTACTCCAGCATTGACACATTTTTTATACAAATATAAAGTAGGGAAACAAATTAGAGATGAGAAAAGTGCGCCAATTTATGCGAGATTACACCAAAAAAAAGCAGGTACGCCAACAATGGGAGGAATACTAATTTGGGGGACTACATTATTAGTCTCTTTGTTTTTTTATTATTTATCAAAATCGAATTATGATATTTTTAAAATGCTGAATTTTTTAAGCAGAAAACAAACATTTTTACCATTAGGCGCCTTAATTGCCTCGGCAATCATCGGCTTGATTGATGATTTTTTAAATGTGAAAAAAATTGGCCCGAAGGGCGGAGGATTAAAAATGCGTCATAAAATTATTCTTTATACCCTAATTGCCAGCTTTGGTGCTTATTGGTTTTTTTACAAGCTTGGTTGGGATGTTATTCATGTTCCATTTTTTGGTGACTATTATCTTGGTTTTTGGTATATTCCACTTTTTATTTTTATTATTGTTGCTACAGCATTCTCAGTTAACGAAATTGATGGTTTAGATGGTTTAGCTGGTGGAACATTATTAACTGCTTTTGCTGCCTATGGAGCTATTGCTTTTGTTGAAGGAAAATTTGATTTAGCAAGTTTTTGTGCTGTAATTGTCGGAGCCTTGATTGCTTTTCTTTGGTTTAACATTTATCCTGCAAGATTTTTTATGGGTGATACCGGAGCAATGTCTTTAGGTGTTACTTTAGGAATTGTTGCTATGCTCACTAACCAAGTTCTGCTCTTACCAATTATTGGTTTCCTTTTTGTTATCGAGTCGCTTTCAGTTATCATTCAATTAATTTCAAAAAAATTTCGACATAAAAAAGTTTTTTTATCTACACCAATACATCATCATTTAGAGGCAAAGGGTTGGCCAGAACCAAAAATTGTAATGAGATTTTGGCTAATTGGTGGAGTAACAGCAATCGTTGGTTTAATGATATTTTTAGCAGAGAGATTGCTTTAAATTGTGAAAATATGAATCTAAAAAACAAAAAAGTTTTGGTGATGGGTTTGGGATTGATTGGTGGGGGAGTAGATATCGTAAAATGGTTAAATAAAAATGGCGCAGAGATTATTGTTACTGATTTGAAAAGTAAAGAAGAACTCAAATCTTCAATTAAAAAATTAGAAGGAATACCGATTGAGTTTGTTCTTGGCCAGCATAGGAAATCAGATTTTCGAAATGTTGATTTAGTTATCAAGAATTCTTCTATTCCTGATGACTCTTTTTATTTAAAAGTTTCCCGGAGTAAAAATATACCGATTGAGACAGATATTAGTCTCTTTTTTAAATTATGGAATCGAAAATCAATTATTGGGATTACTGGGACAAAAGGCAAGTCAACAACAGCAAATCTAGTTTACAGAATTTTAAAATTAGCAAATTTTAATGTTAGACTTGCTGGAAATATTGGTAAATCACCATTAAGATATTTAGGGAAAATAACAAAGGACGCAAAATTTGTTTTAGAACTGTCATCTTGGCAATTAAGAAGTTTGCGAAAGGAGAAAATTAGCCCACATATTTCCGTAATAACAAATATCTTTCCTGATCATCTTAATTATTATAAAAAATTAAGTAGCTATATAGCTGATAAGAAGTTGATATTTAATTTTCAAAGTGAGAACGACTGGTTGGTTTTAAATTACGAAAATAAATCTTTAAGAAATATTGTTGAGAAGGTTCAGTCGCAAATAGTTTTCTTTTCAAAAAAAGTTTT
>JAGGZP010000078.1 GCA_021161965.1 bacterium | reverse complement strand
TTGACATAAATAAAATTTTAAATATAATTTATTAAAATAATAAAAAGGAGGAAAATTGAAAGCAATTTTAATTTTTGGTTGCGAAAAAAACTTTATCGGTGAAACAAAAGCAAGGTATATAAAGGCTTCTCAATATTACCTTAAGAAAAATAACGATAATGAAATTCTAATTTTTACAGGAATTGGTTCGGCAATAAAAATGATGCAAGAAGCATTAAAGGATGGAATTAAAAATATTATAGTTGAAAATCATTCTAAAACAACTTTGGACAATTTGTTTTATGGCTTGCCAAGATTTTATTTTTGGGAAGAAATAACCTTCTGTTCGAGTTGGTACCATTTGCCAAGAATTCTAATGATTTACTACTTCTTTCGAAAAAAACTTGTAACAAAGCCGAAAATAAAAATTTTACCGGTTTGGATCTTTACCATCTCATCTCTTAAAAATGCCTTGTTTGAACCATTAAAATGTATTCTTGACTTCTTAAATTTAATTGGCTGGGAAAAGCCGCGAAAAATTTCTATTAAATTAATGAAAATCTCATAGGCCGAAATCTTCGGCCTTTTTATTATAATAAATTGTTAAAATTGTTGTACAAAGAATAATATAACTGATACCTAAAGGATGGTTTAAATAAGGACTAGTTAAATTAACTACAAGTAACGCAACCAAGGAGGTAATCAAGCCAAAAATCAAAATCTTTTTATTATCCAATGGTGGACTAAATATTTGCCAGCCATTTCGCCAGATTTTAAAGATTAAAAATAGGTAAATAGCCAAACCAATCAATCCTATCTTTACACAAATATCTAAATAACCCCACTCAAAAGCGTAGGTAGTATATTTATTTCCATATTTTTCAATTGTTCGAGGGTCTTTTGGTTTATAAGTTATTGTTGTTCCAAAACCAGAACCAATTAAAGGGTGTTGAGCAATTTTTCTAAATAATGGTTTTAACTCAGCCACCCTGTTTGAAATCGCGGGCTCATTAGTTTTTAATCTATTTTTTGCTAAATTAATTCCCTCAAAAGGCGTAACTAAAATAAAAATTAAAATTAGTTCAATAAAAAATACTAAAAATAATTTAGATAAAACAAGTAAAGTTTTTCGCCAATGCAAAAATTTTTTAATTTTCAATCCAACAAAAAAAACAACTAAACCGACAGTCAAACCAAGCCAAAAACTTCGGGAAAAACTAACCAAAACTGGAAAACTTGTTATAAAAATCAAAGAATAAAATAATTTCCATTTTTTTTGATTAAATAACCAAAATGATAAAACAATAAAAAAGAAAATTAAAGAATAAATTTGTGATTGAATAAAAATTCTTGAAGCACAAGAAGAAATCTGTGTAATTTCACCAACCCCTGTTGCTCTTAACCAATAATAAAATATTGGTTTGATAAATTCTGATCCGCGAGAAAATATAATGAATAAAAATGTAGTTTTTAAAAAAATATCAATCATCGCCGCAAAACCAATCTGAATAATTCTCTTAATTTGCTGCCAATTCTTAATAACTGTTAGAAAAACAAAAAACATTAAAAAAAATAACCAAGCATTCGCATCAAAAAAAATATTTTTAAATGAATTTTTTCGAAACGCACCCCAAATTAATCCCCAGGACAAAATTAAAAAAAGTAAAATATACGAATCAAAAAACTTTAATTTTAAAATTTTTTTAAAAGAAATTTTATTCTGAGCTAATCTAATAATCCAAATAATAAAAACAATAATAAATAGAGCTAAACGAATAGAGATTGAAAATCTCGAAAAATTAAAGTAAAAAAGATATCCTTTTGAACCAATAAACAACTCACCAAGAATAAGGTAAAGGCCATATTCTAACTTTCTCAAAGTTAAAAATACTGCTATCAAACTAATTATTATAAAAATAAAACGTTCCGCGCCTGGTTTGAGATAACTAAACAAAGATAACTCTTCGGCTAAAATAAAAAAAAGTAAAACTAGACGAAAAAATTTACTTTTAAATACTAAACTAAATTTTTTGTTTTTATCTTTAAACATTTACTCTCGGAATAATTCGCTTTTTTCTTCGGAAATTAAATAATTGAAAAAGCCAAGCTAAAATCAAACTTATATATTGTAATAAATAGAGAAAATATATTTTTGATAAAGGATAATGCTTTTTAAAATAGAAAAACATACTCTTATTGTAAATTTTTTGTTTTTCAACTGGCATAGCTTGACGAAAAGATTGATGGCCGTAATGTAAAATTTTTATTTCTGGATTATAAACAACTTTCCATTTGTTCTCTTTAACCCTCTTACAAAAATCAACTTCCTCAAACCAAAGGAAAAAATTTTCATCAAATCCGCCAATTTTATCAATTATTTTTTTTCTAGTCATTAAAAATGCACCCATCACCTGATCCACTTCTTGTAACTTTTGATAATTGAAGTCATAAAGAAAATATCTTCTTAACACAGGTATTTTGGGAAAAAGATGATGTAATTTAAGTAAAATCAAAGATTGTGATCCAATTGTTGGAAACGTTCTAACTGACGGTTGGATTTTCTTATTATTATCTAACAACTGCACACCTAGTATTCCAACATCGTTATGTTCATCCATAAACTTAACAGATTTGAATAAAGCATTATCTAAAATTTGGGTATCAGGATTAAGAAAAAGAATGTAACGGCCTTGTGCCAATTTCAGGCCTTGATTATTTGCTCGCGCAAAACCAAGATTTCTCTCATTTAAAATTACTTTTAAATTTTTGTGGAACTTTTTTTCTGCTTGAAGAAATTCTCTACTTCCATCAATTGAGGCATTATCAATAACAATAACTTCGTAAGTTATTCCTTTTGTCTGATTATATATTGAATCCAAACACAACTCCAAAAGGGGTCTTACATTCCAGTTAACAACAATTATTGATAAGTCCATAAAAATCTATTTATCCAATATAATTATAGCACCTTTAACAAAATGAGCAAGATAATATTTGGTAAATCAGGTTTAAAAAGTAAAAAAGTTAATTGCTTGGTTATATAGTCAATTAGTTGCTTAGTCTATTCCAGTTTATTCCAAACAAAAAATCTTAAAAAATTAGTTCTTAAGAAGTTCTAAGAAGTCGAACTTCCTAAATTAAAAGAGGTGCGTTCGCACCTCTTTAGAATTAAGGAGGTCCGACCTCCTTACGAAGGTCGGACCTCCAAAAATCTTATTGAACAGTGAAAGTCATTGTTGCTGTATATGTTCCTGGGGCAGTAGAAACATCAATAAATAATTTCAAAATCTCATATTGTACATAGATCCCTTTACCATAACCAGGTAATGCCTGCATTAAAAGAGCCGGGTCATTTGGGCCGGTAAAATTATGTTCTGGACCCTTATTTACGCCATCTAAGGAGCCCCATATTGCAACAATTTTTTGAGGATCAATGATTAAATTGTTTACATCAATAATATCACCATCTTCATTAATAAAATGAGTACAAGTTGCTGTAACTGTCCAGCCAGGTTTATCTCTTCGTAAATCTACTAAAACAACACTCCGGATATCTGCTTGAGAAACAATACCCTCACCTGAAATTTCGTTTAAATTTACATCGCTAAAATCAGCGCCGGATGGCGCAAAAAGATATAACCGACCGGATGCCAATGTTTGACTAGATAATACATTCTTAGTAAATTCAGAAATATTCTTATCTTGAGTCCATATTTTTGCTTTATAAAAAGGACCGGTAATAACCGGCATCGGAGTTGGTATTTTTTCAATCCGAATCAATTCCTTTGCTAAAATCAAAGAAGTGGGAGTTAAGATTAATAAAAATAAAAAAATAGATATTTTTTTAACTTTAACCATTCTTAATCTTGTACTTGAACCAAATTAAATCCAAGATCTCCAATTAACTCATTAAAACTTTTGTTACTTTTTGAACTTATCGTAAGTAAAAATTTAATTAGTACACCTTCTGAATTTGTTGGTCCGCCAGATGCTATTTCTACATTGCCGTTGTTCGGTATAAGCGGCACAGAATTATCCTTAATCTTAATTGCTGATTCAGTTGCTGACACTGATCCCGATAACATTACGCTAGGAAAATCTTCTAATAATTGGGCGTCAGTTATCTTTTTTTTATTTTCTAAATAAGCAAAGAGACGCCAGGCACCTGGACTTTTTACTTTTAAATAAAAATATTTTTCTATCTTTTGACCAGGTAAAAGCGAAACAGAAAGATTACTTAAATCCTCTCCTGGTGAAATAATTTCTAAGGAAGGATCAAAAGAACGATGAGCAATTTGTAATGATATATTATAATCAACTTTTCCAATAGTATTATTCGGTCGCAAACTATTCAATCCGAGCCCAATAACTAATCCGATTAAAGCAAAAACAAAAAGCAACCACCCAATTTTTTTATTTCCCGGATGATTTTTGTTCTGAATATTATTATCTTTAATTTTTTGGGGAGAAATAAAATTGATGTTGCCTGTCATATCAAAATTAAACTAAAAATAATTTGATTATTCTCTTCAGGAATGAAATGAATATTTAATACTGGCTGAAGTAAAAAATTTCCTCGACCATAACCAAATGGCACTGAAACAATAGAAACACAATTGGGACCTATATTTTCCTTACTAATAGATTTAGATAATTTCTCTATTGAAGAACGTCCGATAGGAATTATTTTTACGTCAGATAAACTCAAACTAACTGGTTTATTCGAAGAAACCATCTGTGCACAAAGAATTGCATGCCAACCAGTTAATATCGCCCGATGATCTCTAACAAAAATATCTAAAAATTTTTGTTCTTTTAAATTGCCACTTTGCCACGTTTCTTTATCCGGTAACAATTTTTTTCTAAAAGATAAATTTCCTGATAATATTCCTGGTTTGACTTCTAGGTGAAGAATTACTGTTGTTGTCGAAGCTAATTTAATTCTTGAAGTTTTATGAAATTTAAAATTTATTTTATTTTTTTTATTTACTACTATTCCAATAATCAAAAAAAGTAGTACTGAAACTAGTAATAAGAGTATTTTTTTCTTCCGTAGAAGATTCATAAATTATTCTAAAGCCGTGGCCTAGTTAATTCCACTTGATAACTTCTATTTTTCTTTCTTTTAATCCTTCTAATTATAGAGATAATAATCAAAAGGATAATCAAAACTAGAATCAAAATCGCCCACCAAGGAACAATCCAAATAACTAAAGGCAAACTTTTCGCTTGTTGGCCATCGTAATTTAATATTGCCTGAGCGACAAAACGACCGATAAGTGGCGGATTCGCCCAAAAAATTTCTTTTGTAATTATTTTTTTTGGAAATATTTCTCCTCTTTTTTCTATCGGTAAACGAGCACTTATTCTCTGAAATAAGTTTTTTATTACAATTACGCCCTCCGGAGATAAACGAACATTTCCGTTATTTTTTAATTCCAAAACAAAATAGCGTTTTTTATTTTTTGTCTTCTGAAAAAACTTATTTATTTGTAACAAACGATGTATTTCGCCTTTAACAGTTGTATAAACTCTTACCCCTACTCTGGTAACTACATTTACTCCAATTTGTTTACCAATATCGTATTTTTTCGGAATTTTTTTCTCCATTATAATCCCCCCAGCATGATCACCGACTTCAGCATCTTTTGGAACAGAGATTACAAAAGGAATATTACGCACTTCTTTTGGACCTAATGTTATTTCCGAATAAGCTAATTTAATCCAAGAACCTATATCTGTTTGCTTTTCTGTTTTATTCTTTAAGGCAAAAGCGCCTTCTTTCGTTGTTAAGGCATCAACTGGATAAAGCAAAATATCGATCGGTTTATCAGATAGATTAAACAATTGAACTTCGTCTGTCTTTGTTTCGCCAGGGTCTAAAGAATAAATAAACCAAGATTGAGTAAGAGGTTTATTCGGATCCCAATGAGCTGGATAAATAGCTACTTCTTGATCTTCAGCAGCTTTTACTTGAATATTCGAACCAAAAAATCCAAAGAAAATTATAAAGCAAACCAATAAGGATAAGAGAAAAATCCCCTTTTTCCTTTTTTGCATTACCTTTGATTAAAGAAATTACTTATTATTTAGAAAATTGTCGGGCTTAAAGAGGCAATGGTAATTGTTGAAGTAGCACTATAAGTTCCTGGAGCAGTAGAAACATCAATGAACAAGCTTAAGTCTTCATCCTGATTAAAACGACCACGTCCATATCCGGCATCCGCGGTTGCTAAGGTAGCTGGATCACTTGTACTAGTAAATGTATGAGCAGAACCTTTAGTTATCCCATCCAAACTTGAATTACCAACAGCAGTGATATCTCCTGGGGTAACAGTCAAATTAGTAACGGCAATCGTATCTGAGCCAGAAACAAAATCTGTATTAGTCATTGTTACACTCCAACCAGCTGGTGTACCAGCACGATGGTCTTTTATCTTTACCGGAGAAATTGTTGCTGTTGTATCGGTACCTGTATCAGGAATATCATCAAGATTAACCTCGGTAAAAGTAGCACTTGCCGGAGCTTGTACTTGTAAAGTACCGGGATTAATAGTAACGCTTAAGCTAGTATCTGCTGTTGTTCCTGCTTTAACAATAAAAACTATTGCTCCAAGTAAGACTAAACTTATTCCAATTGTCAATAAAATTTTTGTCCTCATATTTTTGATTATAAATTATTTATTCGACCTTTGTTAAAATTATTAAATTGTAATTATATTTTATGATTTGTGTGGCTTGTATCGTGATTTAACATCGCATCAACTTGTTTTATTTCGCATGTTGGTTTAGATGAAAAATCAACTGTTAAGATACTCCCACAATGAGGACATTTCATTACAAAAGATAAGGAACCGGAAAAATCTTCTGTTTTTGCCTCTTTAAAAATTACTCCATTACAAACTGGACAATGCCCGATATGATCACTATCCATATTTTTTATTAAATAATAAAAACTTGCCTTCTTATCCGTAGACAAGTTCTCTGTGAGCCGTAGCTCGTAAATTAACTAATTTTTATTCTATATCCAGAATAACACAAATAAAAAATTTTTCAACAGAAGTTATCCACAGGTTTATCTAAATTTAATTCCAAAAAATAATTTATTTTATTCGCTTTTTTTCTGTTACTCTAAACCCTAAATATTTACCAAGCATCAAACGAGTAATCGCTTCAGCTGCTGGAATTGCTCCAAAAACTATCATTGTAATCGGAAACAAAAACCACTGAAAAACCATAAACAGATAGTTATAAATTTTTCGGTGAGATGGACGCGGAGGTAAAAGAATAGTGCTTAAAATACCGGAAAAAAATAGACCAATTGTTGCAACAGTCATTAAACGTTCTAAAACAAAAGGGGCATTTTGAATTAAAGCATCAGTAATCTGCCGATATCTAGCAATCCAAATCGGTAAATTACCTAATAACAAAATCAAAATTGGTGCTGTTGCCCAAGAACAAGAACCTTCAAACTGCACCCAAAATGGAGGGATTTTTTTAAAAAAAGACATTTTTTTATTTCGAGAAAAGTGCCAAATCATCCAAGGCACATTTTCCACACCATAACCCCAACGAAGCATTTGTTTATATTGATTAACAATCGTTCTCCAAATAGAGCCACAATAAACCGTATCCATTAAGACAGAAATATATAAGGGGACTGTTTTATAATTCCCATTATAATGATTGTAGCATTGGAGAAAAATTCTTGAATCTTCGGTAACAATATCTTTTTGCCAAAAACCGACATCAACTAATGCTTTAAAACTCATACTATGAGAAGAGAAAGTGAAATACAAATTTGGTTTAGATAGTTCATTCAAAAGCCAAAAAGTTGTTCCACGAGAGACTACCCTTGTGAAAGCGGGCGAATCCCAAATATTGTTATTAAATAAAGCAATAGGTTGAAAACTTGTATGAGTCGGATCTTTAATTGTTAAATAACGATAAGTTAAATAACTAAAATATTTTGGATGAACACAGGTATCGATATCAAAAGAAGAAACAATAATATTTTCGTACGGAATTTTTAAATCATCAATTAATTTCTTTGCCTGTTTACCAGCATAGTGAATATTTGATCCTTTACCAGGAATTTCATCAGGTAAATTTTTTGGATGAACTGTGATTAAAAGTTTAAAAAATTTATCAGAAAAATTTTTCTTAATCTCCTCAGCAATTTTTAAAAAATTTTCTTTATCTCTCTCTTCACCTGCTAAGACGACTATCATTTTCTTTTTTGGATAATCAGAATTTACCAGTGCTTCGAACGAAGGTTTGACGACATCAATGCCCTCTTTATAGGTGGCAAAAAATATAAGATGATAAATTTTCTGCCAATTTGGAATCTTCTTAACTCTACTTAACCAATCAATTTTGATTGTTTCTCTATACCTTCTCCAAGAAACAGAGGTATAAATTAAATAAATAATAACTCGAAAAAACCAATATAAATCATACAAAATTATGAAATAAATAACCCAAATGGGCTTAAAAAAGGAAAGAAAAATTGAGGTCAAAAAAATTGTCCAAATAGTAATCCCGGGAATTGTTTCGTAAAAACGATAATGTGGCAACTGATGAAAATTCATTTAAAAATTTTTAATAATTTATTCAAGGGTAAAGTATTTATTATATCTTTCTTTTCAGCCCAACCACGACGCGCTGTTGCTACTCCAAAAATCATCATATCTAAACCAGATAAACTATGGGCATCAGTATCAATTGACATTTTCACATCAAAATTTTTCGCCAAACGAATATTAATGTCATTTAAATCTAATCTATTCCAAAAAGCATTTATTTCCATAACTATCCCATTTTTTCTTGCAATTTTAAAAACTTCTTCCAAATCGAGTTGATAAGGTTCTCTCTTATTAATGATTCTCCCAGTTGGATGACCAATAATGTCAACATTTGGATTCTGCATTGCCCTTATTATTCTTTTTGTCATCTCTTTTTTGGGTAGATGAAAGGCAGTATGAATTGAGGCAATTACAACATCTAATTTTTTTAATATACCATCAGGTAAATCTAAACAACCATCTTTTCTAATATCAACCTCAATTCCTGATAAAATTTTTATTCCTTTAACTTTTTGATTTATTTTTTTAATCTCTTTAATTTGTTTGAGAACCCTATTTGGAGTTAATCCGTGAGTAACACCAACTGTTGGCGTGTGATCAGTAATGGCAATATATTTATAACCCTTCTTTTTTGCTGCTTGAGCCATCTCCAAAATTGTATTTTCACCATCAGACCATTTTGTATGCATATGTAAATCACCCTGAATATCTTTAAGACTAACTAAATTTGGTAATTTTCCTTTTTCTGCTGCCTCAATTTCTCCGGTATTCTGACGAATCTCTGGGGGAATCCAAGGTAAACCAACTGCCTTAAATATATCCTCCTCTTTTTCTCCGCCAATTTTTACAAACTTTTTTCCAACTCTTTTAAAAACTCCGTACTCATTTATTTTTAATCCTTTTTTTACTCCAATTTTTCGAATAGCAATATTATGCGCTTTTGAACCTGTAAAATAATGCAAAGCAGCCCCGAAACTTTCTGGTTTAACTACTCTTAAGTCAGCTAATGGCCCACGGCGAAGTAAAACGTTTGCTTTTGTCGAACCCTTTGCTCTTATTTCTTGAACCTCGGGTAAATTAACAAAAAAATTTGTTATCTCTCTTGGTTTTCTTGTTGTTACTAAAAAGTCTAAATCACCAATTGTTTCTTTCATTCGACGAATACTTCCACAAACCTCTGCTTTATCAACATCTCTATGCGCTTTTAATTTCTTCAGTATTCCTTGTGCTAAAAAATAAATTCTTCCTAACAAAAATCTTTTTGAAAATTTATGATAGAGTTTAATACCTTTCAAAATATTTTGTTCTGATTTTTTCCCCCAACCTTTAAATCTTAAAAGGCGATGTGACTTAACCAGTTTTTCTAAATCAGCTATCGATTTAACATTAAACTTTTTATAAAGAAATTTTACCTTTTTTGGACCTAAACCTTGAATATTTATCAAATCAACAACTGATTTCGGAACATACTTTTTAATTTTTTCAAACTTTTTACATTTGCCGGTTTCAATTAATTCCCTAATATGATCAGCAATACTTTTTCCGACACCAGGAATTTTTTCAAGCTCATCTTTTTTATAAATCTCATTTATATCTTTAGGCATTGCTTCAATAATCTGAGCAGCATGGCGATAAGCACCAATTTTAAACTTGTTCCCTCCTTTTAATTCGAGGATATCAGCAATTTGATTTAATATGTTGGCAATTTCAATATTGTCCATATCTACATTTTAATAATTTCCAAGAGAAAATCAAACAGTTTGTTTGGAAATGTTTGTTAAAATACCAAAAGCGGCTAAAAAAACAACCATTGATGTCCCGCCATAACTTACTAATGGCAGAGGTACACCGGTTAAAGGAAAAATCCTAATCATTGCTCCAATATTCAATATTGCCTGGAAAATAAACCAAAAAGAAATTCCACCAGCAAGCAATTGTCCAAAAAAATCCGGTGCTTTTTTCGCTATTTTAAAACCCCGATAAGCTAAAAGAACAAAAAGAGTAATTAAACCGATACTAAAAATAAAACCTCCTTCTTCAGCAATAATAGCAAAAATTGAATCACTAAAAACTTCGGGCAAATACAAAAATTTCTGATACGAATGCCCAAAGCCGCGACCAAAAATTCCTCCAGAACCAACAGCAATTAATGCTTGTCTAATATGATAGCCAATACCTTGTGGATCAAATTGCGGGTGAAAAAAAACAACTATCCTTGCCATTCGATAAGGGGCTATTTTAATTGCAATTGAAGCAAAGACAATTACCAGAAGAAAGATGGTTAAAATATGCAACCAACGACCACCAGCCAAAAAATAAATGGTTAAGCCAATAATAAAAATAATTAGTGCTGTACTTAAATCTGACTGAAAAATAACAATTAGAGTTATTAATCCAACTAAAAAAATAAATGGCAAAGCACCTCCTTTTAACGTCTTGATTTCTCGACGATGAGCATTAAACCAAGCTGCTAAATAAATTAAAAAAGTAAGTTTAGCAATTTCCGACGGTTGAAAAGCAAAATTACCAAAATGAACCCATCTTCTAGCCCCCCCGCGCGCCATACCCAATCTGGGTACAAAAACGATTAGGAGAAGAAATAAAGTAATTAGAAACAGAGGCACAGCTATCTTTTTATAACAATGATAATCAATCTTTGCCAAAAGAAAAAAAATAATCAGTCCGGGTAAAACGCCATAAAATAACTGATGTTTTAAAAGAAAAAAACTATCTTTAAATTTCTGATAAGCAATAACAGAGCTAGATGATGACAAAAAAACCAGACCAATAAAAATTATTAATCCCAAGAGAAAAATTAATACATAATCTGGTTGATGTAATCGACTTTTCATATAATTTTTTTAACCATTTGGCAAAATTGATAACCACGGTCGAATTCATTTTTAAATATATTAAAACTAGCTGCAGCTGGCGAAAGTAAAACAATATTGCCAGGTTGAACTAAAATTTTTACTTTTCTTATAGCCTCTTCCATATTATTTACTCTATAAACTTTTATCTTATCGGTTCTTTCAAAATATTTTTTTAATTTTACCGTCGCGTCACCCGGTAAAAGAATTAGAGAAGAACATCTATTTTTAATTTCTTTTGCTAATTTATTATAGCATAGACCCTTATCACTTCCACCTGCAATAAGAATTATCTTTTTCTTTCTAAATGTTTTCAGAGCAGAAATTGTTGCCTCAGGAATGGTTGCCGTAGTATCATTATAATATCTCACTTTATTCTTGTAGGCAACTAATTCTAATCGGTTAGGAATAAATGCTATTCTTTTTAAAGCATTTCTAATTATTTTTGTTTTGATACCTAATATTAGAGAGACTGAAATAGCGGCCAAAGCATTTTCTAAATTATGTTGGCCCTTCAACTTAATATTATTCAGGTGTAAAATTTTTTCTTTTTTGCT
>JAGGZP010000058.1 GCA_021161965.1 bacterium | reverse complement strand
GTTAAAGGAGTATTTGGATCATTAATACATCCTCCAGTATCCCAAATTGGGTAATGATTATTATCCAAATAATACATTTCCATTGCTTGAGCAAAAGCCTTTAAATCAGCAATTCTTCTTGCATCTCTTGCCTTTGCCCGAACTTGATTTAATGAAAGAATAGCAATTGTGGCCAATAAACCAATAATGGCAACAACAACTAGTAATTCAATTAATGTAAAAGATTTTCTTTGTTTAGAATTTAGAAACATAAAAGAAAAACGTCCCTGCCTGCTGGTAGGCAGGTAATGTTCAATTTCCGATCAAGCAAGCTAGAGGTTAAAAATTTTTTCGTTTTTTGTTTTTGTTTTTTGTTTTTTATTTTTTATTTTTCTTGATCTGCGTTGATCCGCGTTTCATCCGCGTGAATCCGCGTCTTGGTTCGTCTAGTGGTCATTAGGATTTAGTTTTTACTGCCCACCAAAAAAATCCCTTTACTTCTTGTAATCTATCCTTTTCAGTTTTTGAACCAAGTAAAGCAATAAATATTTTTTTATTATTTAGTTTACCAATACCAGCAAAACAATAGCCTGCTTCATCGGAAAAGCCAGTCTTTGCTAATTCAATTTTAACAAAACTCCAAAGTAAATCATCGGTATTTTTTACTCTATAATATTTTTCTCTTCCATCCTTTTCTGTTTTAAATTTATAAAATTTTAATTGAAGTACACTTTTAATTTCTCTTTTTTGATTAATAAATTTGATTAATCGATATAAGTCATTGACAGTTGACTGATTACGAAAATCAAGACCCGTTGGCTCATAGAAAATTGTATGATACATTTCCAATTCTTTTGCTTTTTCATTCATTTTTCTAACAAACTCTTCTTGTGAAAATCCTGCACTTCGAACTAATGCTTTTATTCCATTATTTGCTGACTTTATTAAGCTAGCATAGAATAAATCTTTAAATTTTATTTTTTCTCCTGGCTCAAAATTTATTTTCGATATCTCTGGTTCATCGATATTATCTATTTCTTCATAGATAACCTCTTTCTCCCAACTCGGATGATTTTCTAAAAGAATAACTGCAGTCATTAATTTCGTTAAACTAGCAATTGGTAATATTTTGTTGGGGTTTTTCTGATAAAGTAAATAATTATTATCTAAATCAACGACCAAAACACTTTTCGCTGTATTTTTAATTCCAAAACTTTGATTAATTGATTGGATTTTATTGATTGTAACTAAAGGCGTAAATCCTTGAAAAATCAAAATGAGAGACAAAAGTAAATTTATCATATTATTTAAATTTCTCCCAAAAATATTCTCTTAATTCATTAATAAAAATTCTATCTTGTTTCATTGTATCACGGTCGCGAACTGTTACTTTTTTATCTTCTAAACTTTCAAAATCAATAGTCAAACAAAACGGAGTACCAATTTCGTCCTGACGGCGATAACGACGACCAATTGAACCAACTTCGTCATATTGTAAATTAAAATCACTTTTTAAAGAATTAAAAATTTCTTTAGCCAATTTAACTAAAGGCTTTTTTCTAACCAAAGGTAAAATAGCAATTTTTATCGGAGCCAATCTTTTATCCAGATGAAGAATAATTTCTTTTTCTTTTGTTGATTTTGTTGTTTTTGTTCTTCCACCGCTAACTTCTTCATAGGCATCGATTAAGAAGGCCAAAAGTGAACGTTCAACCCCAGCTGATGGCTCAATAATATAAGGAATATATTTTTCTTTTGTTTCTTCATCAAAATATGATAAGTCCTGTCCAGAGAATTTTGAATGTTGTTTTAAATCAAAATTCTGGCGATTGGCAATCCCTTCCAACTCTGCCCATCCCCAAGGAAATTTATATTCTATATCAGAACAGGCAGCAGCATAATGGGCTAGTTCATTCTTTTTATGCTTTCTCAAACGCAAATTTTCTTTTTTAATTCCTAAATCTATGTACCATTTTAATCTTTCTTTTTGCCAATATTCATACCATTTTTTTACTTCTTTCGGGTGAACAAAAAATTCTATTTCCATTTGCTCAAATTCGCGGGTACGGAAGATAAAATTTCCTGGGGTAATTTCATTACGGAAAGTTTTTCCAATTTGAGCTATACCAAAAGGAATTTTCATTCTCGCCGTTTGACGAATATTTTCAAAATTAATAAAAATTCCCTGCGCTGTTTCCGGTCTTAAATAAACAACAGAAGCATCATCTTCGACCGGACCCATAAATGTTTTAAACATTAAATTAAACATTTTTGCTTCAGTTAATTCACCTCCACAAATCGGACATTTATCTTTTACTTCATCAGCGCGAAATCGACGATGACAAGATTTGCACTCAACTAATGGATCAGAAAATCCAGAAATATGACCCGATGCCTGCCAAACCTTTGGATGCATTAAAATAGCCGCGTCAAGACCAACAATATCTTTTCTTCCCTGGACATTATTCTTCCACCAAATATTTTTAATATTTCTCTTTAATTCAACACCAAGTGGCCCAAAATCATAAGAGGAGGATAGTCCACCATAGATTTCAGAAGATTGAAAAATTATCCCCCTTCTTTTGCATAAATTAACAACTTTTTCCATTAAATTTTCCATAGCGTAAAGTATATCAAGAATAAAAAAAAAGACAATAGAAAAGCGGGACCTTGTCCCGCTAATTTAAGTCGTTAAATTATCAGTTACCTCTATTTTTAAAGCCTGCGCAACAACAGTTAATAATCTGTCATAAGTTACTAAAACAGATCTACTGCCATTATTTAATGTTGCCGCCAAAATTCTCAAATCGTTTATTCCTAATATCTCATTAAGTGTTTTCTCAGGATCAAGAATCTTTCTTTTTACTAGTATTCTTTTACCTTCCGATGTAAATACAAGTTGTTTTATTTTAATGCTTGCTAACTTTTTAACAATACCTGTTCCTCTTGAACCAATAATTCTCCATCTTTTCTTAGCAACCATTCTTTCAAGAAAATAATGAATCTTTTCTTGTCCGACAATTTTTTCCGCTTTCCCATTGATTCCGTTGTTTTGACTCATTCGACTTATTTCTTCCCATACAGCAGCCGGGATACAAATATTTTTTAATCTTAACAACTTCTGACGATTCTTTTTTTCAAACAGAAAATTCGTATCAACAACGAAATGCAAACCTTTCCGGTTTACTCTTCTTGCCCAAAAGAATAGCCTAATTCTATCTACAATCGACAATTAAACACCTCCTTTTCATTATCTCTATTTAACTTTCTATCCGTCGAGGAATTTCAAATTTTCCTCTCTCAGCCTGTTTTTCAAGAAAATAGAGGATTGCTTTCTTCATTGACTCTTTTAGTTCCTCTGGATTATCAAACATATTTTTTCTCTTTTCGTAGGAAATTACCATTTGATTAATTAAGCCTTCACGCGGATTTTTCTTTATCTCTTGTGGCAGTTTATTTACTGCTTCTTCATATTTCAAAAATTTCTCAACTGCTTCATTCCCTCTATTTTCATGAATTGTTTCAAAAATTAAATCAGCAACTATTTCTCTTGGTGATTTCTCTTCTTTTTTTTCGGATTTCATATCCTCAGCTATTTTTTTAAACTCTTTCCCTAATTCCTCCAATTTTTCCTGAACATCTTTTGGAATTTTCTTCTCCGGTTCATTTGTTGGCATAAATTTTTCTTTAAACATATTTTATTTTAATTTATTTTTAATTATTTTTTCTATTTCTTTCGGATTACCCCTCCCTCTTAATTTTTTCATTGTTTGACCAACTAAAAATTGAATCGCATTAACTTTACCTTTTTTATAATCTTTTACTGCTTGCTCATTTTCTTTAATTATTTCATCAATTATTATATCGATATTTTCAGATTTGTCAAGTGTAAAACTATCTTCAGAAATTACTCTGTCAATATCTTTATTTTCTAAAATCATTTTCTCCAAAATTTTTTGGGCTAATGTTGAAGTAATTTTTCTTTCCTGGATATAAATTATAAACTCAGCAAAATTTTCCGGTGTTAAATTTATTTCATTTAATTCGATTTTTTTTATTTTTAACAGAGCAAAAAGGCGATTAATTATCCAGTTAGCAACGATTTTTGCTATTTTTTTCTTGTTTTTCTCCCAAATTTCTTTTTCTGTTCCCTCAACTGTTTCTAAAGAAACAATCCAGGCTTTTAGTTCGCTAATTACTCTCTCAAAAAAATTAGCCAAAAATGTATTATCAGTTAAAATTTTTGCATTTACATAACTTAAATTATATTCTCTAATAAATCTTTCTCTTTTTTTCCGTGGCAATTCAATTAATGATTTTGTTAAACTATCAATATTTAGAAGTTCCTTTTTTTCTAATTCTTCTAAATCCAAAATTGGAAGGTCGGGTTCGGGAAAATAGCGATAATCTGATTCCTTTTCCTTGCTTCTTTGTTCAAAGGTAATTTTTTTCTTACTATCCCATCCACGAGTCGACTGACTTTTTGGAGGTTTTTTTTGTTCCCAAAGTTGTTTTTGTCTTTTAATTTCAAAATTAAGTGCTTGTTCAACAGCGTGAAAAGAATTTAAGTTCTTAATTTCTGTTTTGGGATACATTTTTTTATCACCAATTGGCCTTAAAGAAATATTAGCATCACAACGCATTTGCCCTTTTTCCATTTCTGCCTCAGAAATGCCTAAATAACGAGCAAGTAAACGTAACTCTTTTAAAAACTCTTTTGCTTCTTCTGCCGAATTAATATCTGGTTCAGTAACAATCTCAAGTAAAGGAACACCAGCTCGATTAAAGTCAATTAAACTATCACCGCTTGAATGATGAATTGATTTTGCTGCATCCTCTTCTAAATGCGCTCTTCTAATTTTAATTTTTTTTATTTTATCTCCCCAACCAATTTCTAAATGGCCATTTTCAATAATTGGCTTTTGATACTGGGTTATTTGATATCCTTTTGGTAAATCAGGATAAAAATAATTTTTCCGATCAAAAAATGATATCCGATTAATCTTTGCACTAATAGCCAAACCAAATAAAATAGCTTTTTTTACTGCTTCCAAATTTAATACTGGTAAAACTCCTGGGTGCCCTAAACAAATTGGACAGATATTTTTATTCGGTTTATTTTCTAACCAATCATTTGGACAAGAACAAAATAATTTTGTTTTTGTCTTTAACTGAATATGGATTTCTAATCCAATAATTGTTTCGTATTTCATATTGATATTTAAAAGTTATACCGCGCCTTTTTGGCTTATAACAGCAGGGATTGTTTTAATTAAAATTTTAACATCTTGCCAAATCGACCAATTTTCAATGTAATATAAATCTAATTTTGCCTCTTCATTAAATGATAATTCAGCTCGCCCAGAAATTTGTGCTAATCCAGTTATCCCTGGTTTAATTGTTAAAAGTTGTCGGTGTTGCTTTTGATATTGATCAACTTCTTCGGGTTCATGAGGTCGCGGTCCAACTATACTCATTTCTCCTTTTAAAACATTTACTAATTGGGGAAGTTCATCAATACTCCATCTTCTTAACCAACGTCCGATTCTTGTTATTCTTGGATCATTTTTCATTTTAAATAAAGGACCGTCTCTTCTTTCATTATATTTTAATAAATCTTTTTTCAATTCTTGCGCATTTTTAACCATTGAACGGAATTTGAAAAGATTAAAGATTCTTCCTCTTTCACCAACTCTTTTAAGTCGAACAAAAACTGGACCAGGAGAATCAATTTTAATTAAAATTGAAACAATTAAAAATAATGGCGAAAAAATTATTAAACCGAAAAGAGAGAAAAATATATCTAAAAAACGTTTTACTATTCTCCCCCAACCATCCAAAGCAGTTCTTTTTATTTTTATCAAAGGGATACCAGCAATTGTTTCATTTGATGTATTAGAGGCTAATGCCCCAAATAAGTCTGGAGTATATTTATAAACAATCTGATGTTCATTACAAAAATCAACAATTTTTAATACTTTTTGGCGGTCTAAATCTGGGCAGGTATTTATTATTTCAAAAATGTCTTTTGCCTTTTTAGACCAATTATTTAGCAGCTCATCAACAGAATTTACCTGACCTATCACTTTATAACCTAATCCAGGATTTGCTTTAATAGATTGAATTAGTTGGTTAGATATTCTATTTTGACCAAAAATTAAAACAGGAATAAGACCTTTACCCTTTTTATAATAAAAAAGTTGTAAAAAATGAATAAATAACCTCCCAAAAGAAACAAAGATAATTGAAAGTATCCAACCAAAAAGTACAATAAAACGAGAAGAAAAGTATCTTTGGTCAAAAAAAATAAACAAAGTAATAAACATTAAGCCAAGCGATGTTCCGATAAGTATTTTTAAAAATTCATCAGAGAATTTTTTTCGTGAAAGACTATATAAACCACTTAAAGCAAAAATAATTAACCAAAAAACAGAGATAATTAAAACTGAAAAAAAATAATTTTTAAACGGAATTTGATAAATTACCGGACGAAAATTTTCTAATACTGAAAAACGTAAATAGTAAACCAATACACCAGCAAAAATAAGCATTAAAAAATCTGTTGGAACTAATAATGCAGTAAAAAGCAAATCACTTCTTTTCATATTTTAAATATAACAAAAAATTTAAAAAAGACAATATAAACTACGGGTTTCCCCGTAGTTTATGATGATGGATTATAAGCCGAATTCTGTATTAATAATCATTTATCTTGGCTACATTTTGCAATGTAGCTCTAACGGTCTACTTTTGACCTTTCACCAGGGGGGGTTTACCACTTCTCTATATCGCTATAGAGAAGACCTTTGTTTTACAAAGGACTTTTCACCTTTCTCCCGTCCCTATTTTGCCAGATAATAGCTGTCAAAATAGGAGCGGGATAGTATAGTCTCTGTGGCACTTTCCGTATCCAAGAAATTACTTTCTTGGATCCTTGCCGTTAGCAAGGCCCCTACTTACCTGAATAAATCAGGTGGTGTTCGGACTTTCCTCTCTTAATTTTTTTTAAGAGCGATTATTAATCCATCATCTTTAATATAATAGTAAAAATATCCATCTTGTCAAGTATGCTTGCTAAACAAATTTTCTTAATTATAATAAAAATATGACTAAACAAGAGGCAAAAAAAAGGATTGAAAAATTAAAAAAGGTAATAAATTACCACCGTTATCTTTATCATGTCTTAGATAAGCAAGAAATTTCTGATGCTGCTTTAGATTCTCTAAAACATGAGCTTTGGAAATTAGAACAACAATATCCAGAATTTATTACTCCTGATTCGCCGACTCAACGTGTTGGTGGGAAACCGTTAAAAAAATTTAAGAAGATTAAACATCCGCAACCAATTTTATCAATTGAAGATATATTTTCTTTCGAAGAAGTTAAAGACTGGGAAAGATACATTCATCAATATCTTCCTAAAAAAACAAAACTCGATTATTTTTGTGAAAGAAAAATTGATGGAATGGATATTGTTTTAACCTATAAAAAAGGTATTTTAACAACAGCAGCAACTCGGGGAAATGGATTAGTCGGTGAAGATGTTACCCAAAATATTAAAACAATTGAAGCAATCCCACTTCGTTTAGAAAAAGATATTGATGTTGTTGTCCGGGGAGAAATTTTTATGCATAAAAATGACTTTGAAAAACTGAATCGAGAAAGAAAGAAAAAAGGTTTAAAACCTTTTGCTAATCCGCGAAATGTTACTGCTGGGTCTATTCGTCAACTTGATCCAAAAATAACTGCCTCAAGAAAATTAGATTGTTTTGCTTTCGATATTTTAACTGATTTAGGACAAAAAACTCACGAAGAGGTACATCAAATTCTCCATAATTTAGGATTTAAAACTGATAAACAATGTCGTTATGCTAAAAATCTTGAAGAGGTTGAAAAATTTCACCAATATTGGTATCAACATCGCAAACAAGTATCTTTTGATTATGATGGAATAGTTATTGTTGTAAATAGTATTTCTGCTGAAAAAAAATTGGGAACTGTTGGAAAATCACCTCGTTGGATGAGGGCTTACAAATTTCCAGCAGAACAAGCAACAACAGTTGTTAAAAATATTATTGTCCAAGTCGGACGAACTGGTGCCCTAACACCCGTTGCCATTTTTGAGCCAACGCAGGTGATGGGTTCAATAGTTTCTCGAGCAACCTTACATAACGAAGATCAAATAAAAAAGTTAGATGTAAGAATTGGTGATACAGTTATTATTCAAAAAGCTGGTGATGTTATTCCAGAAGTAGTTCGAGTTTTAAAAAAGATGCGAACTGGTAAAGAAAAAAAGTTTAAAATGCCAAGAACTTGTCCATTTTGTGGAGGCCCAGTTAAAAAGAAGCCGGGTGAAGCAGTTTATTATTGTACTAATAAAAATTGTTTTGCTTCGCGTTGGCGTCAGATTGTTCATTTCGCTTCAAAAAAGGGATTTGATATTGAAGGTCTAGGTAATAAAATTATTGAACAATTGATGAATGAGGGATTAATTAAAAATCCGGCAGATATTTTTACCTTAACAAAAGGTGATTTGGAACCTTTAGAAAGGTTTGCAGAAAAATCAGCAGAAAATTTAATTGAAGCAATTGAAAAAAGTAAAAAAATTCCTCTCTCTCGTTTTATTAATGCTTTAGGAATTAGACATATTGGTGAAGAGACATCTAATTTACTAACAAATCAAATATTGAATTCTAAATTTAAGATTTCAAAAATTTCGGATCTAGTCAAATTTTTCCAAAATATGTCTTTAGAAAAATTACAAGAAATTCACGATATTGGTCCAGAAGTTGCTCAAAGCATTTATCATTGGTTCCGTGATAAAAATAATATTGCTTTATTAAAAAAACTTGAAAAAAATGGTGTCAAACTTATTGTCCCAAAAATTTCCAAGAAAAAAAGAATACTGCAAGGAAAAACATTTATTTTTACTGGGGAGCTAGAAGAATTTACTCGCGAAGAGGCAAAAGAAAAAGTTCGTGAACTTGGAGGAAATGTTTCCTCGTCAGTAAGCAAAAATACTGATTTTGTTGTTGTCGGAAAAAATCCCGGTTCAAAATACGAGCGAGCCAAACAATTGGGAGTCAAAATCATTGATGAGAAACAATTTCTAAAATTGATAAAGTAAAATTACTATTAAGCGAAGTCCCGCATCAAATGGTGCTGGGACGAGAATCTGAGAGTGAAAACAATCAACAAAAAAATTTATTGCATTATTAAAATAATTCCGCTATTAAGCGGAATTTTAAGTAATTACTATTGAGCGAAAAATCGCTCTTTTTTAAATGTTTAGTAAAGATAAATTTTTTAAAAGATTAATTTTCTCGTATCTACCTATTTTTGCTTTTTGAATTGCTCTTTTTAAAACTTCTATTGAGCGATCATAAGCTTTTTTATTCACAGGGTAGGGAACGCCATCTTTACCACCATGAGCAAATGAATATCGAACAGGATCTTCATAAGATGGTTTTGCTCCATAAATTATTTCTGAAACTAAAGACAATGTTCTAATAGTTTTTGGTCCAACACCTTTTATTTCTAATATTTCTTGAAAATTTTTTGGTCCGTATTCGTGAATATTCCAAAATATTTTTTCCAATTTTTTAAAATCAAAATCTATTGGTAAAATATCATGCCGTCGCGGCATCTTTAAAATTTTAACTTTTTCTAAATCTTTTAAAAATTCTTTAAAATTTTTTGTTAGTAACTTGACACTAGTTTTTCTTGTCTGATCGCTTTCTTTAGCTACTAAATTTAAAACAGAACCAGTCCAATCACAACAGATAGCATTTTCTGGCTCATTAATAAAATTATCAACCTTTGTCGATAGCCAGTGATAGCGCCGTGCTAAACCAATTTTCTGATTTAATCCTTGCTGAATTACTACCCACTTGCCTTCTTTGGTAAAAATAAATGTATGGTGATAAATTTGGAATCCGTCTTGGAGTGCGGTATTATCGACTTTAGCGCTCATTTTACTGGCGTAAATTAAATTTTCTGTTTGACTAATCGAGTATTTCTCTCCATAAAACTCAATTTCCTGCGGCGTTTTTCGTGATGTTTTTCCTTTTCCGCCAGCAACATAAATACCTAATTCTCTTTCTGTTCCACGAAGTGCTTCTTTTATTGCTCCACAAACAGTTGTTGTTAAACCAGAGGAATGCCAATCAAAACCAAGAAGACAACCGAAAGACTGAAACCAATAAGGATCACTGAACCTAGTTAAAACCTCGTCGCGACCAAATTCATAAACTATTGCTTCAATAATTGCCCGTGAAAGTTCTACCATCCTTTTAAAAAGCCAAGAAGGACAGGGACCATAATGAAGTGGTAATTCAACAATTCCAGTTCTCATATTCATATTTTTTTAATTTTGTTAATTAAATTTTCTACCTTTTCTACTCTTTCTTCGCCAACATCAATTAAAAATTTTATCTTTGGAATCGATTTCATTATTAGTCTTCTATTAAGGTAATATTGAATTAGACGGCGATTTCTTTTTAAATTAAAAAAAACTTCTTTTATTTTATCTTTCGGAAAAATACTGCAAAAAATTTTTGCCTCACCTAAATCACGCGATGTTTTGACTCTTGTTATTGTTAGAAATGTGCCTTCAGGTAATTCAAAGTTACGAATGATAAATCTATTTATCTCGCGTTTGATTAATTCGTTAACTTTTTCTATTCTTTTAGTCATTTTGAAATAATCGATAAAGAGGTGAATAGTCGTTTTTAGAATTCCAAAATAAATAGCCAAAAGCATGAGCATCTTGAACAGCAGTTATTTCTTTTAATATCATTGCTGGAGTATATTCAGTACCTAAATCAAATACCTGAAGCCAAGGCCTCAATTTAACTTTTTTATTAATGAATAAAGGTTCAACTCTTTTTAAACTTTGATAAATAATATCATAGGGATAAGCAGCGGGATTTTTAAAATTTTGGAATCCAGAAGGGAAATGGGAGGGATAAACCATTGGACAAATATAATCAAAATAAGGCATAAATACAGATAGCTTTTGGCCAATGTTCATATCATAGTTGTCTTCATTATGCCAAAGGACTAATCCAAAAATATCAATTGATGTTGGGCCATATTTTTTTAATTGGTTGTGTTGATATTCGGAAAATTGACGGATAATTTCTGCTTTTTCTATTTTTTTGTCCCAAAAAGGATAAGAAATTAACCCAATATTTCCATCAGAAGGAAAACGAACGTAATCAAAATTAACCTCATCAAAACCCAATTTGAATGCCTCTTGAGCAATTTTGATATTATAATCCCAAACATCTTTTGCTGCCGGATCAACCCAGGCAAGACCTTTCCAATCGCGCCAAATTTTCCCATTTAATCTGTTTTTTAGAGCATACTTTGATTTCTTTTGAGCGAGCTCTGTATCCTGAAAAACAGGAATTCTGGCAATTGTGTAAATATGATGATTAGAAAATTTTTCTACCACAGAGGACAAATTTTTAATTCTTATTTTTTTCGTTTTATAAAGATTTACTTCAGGTACTTTACTATCGTAGGGAACAACACCCTTTGAATCTTTAAGATCAATAACTACTGTATTTAACTTGTTTTTTAAAATAAGATTAACCATTTTGTCAACATTTTTTAAATCAGAAACAGTCCAAGAAGATAAATAAATTCCTCGGGTATAAACCGGACCAATTCTTTTTATTTTTTTATAAGAGAAATTCTCTTCTTTTTCAATTTTTGCGCCATAAATTAAAAGAAAATCTGCTAAACCAACAACTAATATTAGCAAAAAAATGAAAGACCAATTAAATGAAAATCTTCTTTTAAAAAATCTCGCAATTTTGTTTCTCATTTTAGCAAGTTATATGAAAATAAGCCATTATTTTTTTATTCTTAAATCGATTGTATTCTTTAATTGCCCTATTAGTTGGCTCAACAATCAATTTTATTTTTCTATTTTGACAAAAATTTTTTATATCCGCAGAAATTTTTGCCATACCGTAAGCACCTGTGCCAATAATTAAAATTTCTGGATTTTGCTCCGTAAAATTTTCTAAATCATCCATTTCAATAAAATGGCTTTTCTTTCTCCACCAAGAATTAATTTTCCCATTGGTATCAATATAAATGTCTTGATTATACTTTTTGTCATTAACAATGATTTCTCCAAACGAATAATTATTAATTAAAACGACTGACATAAGGATTATTTTTTATATAAAATCGCCACTTTCTATTTGCCCAAAATTTTCCAGCGTAATCAATACCTATTCTTTTTGCAGCAACAATTTTTGATTTTGGAACTCTTGTACCTTCTTCCAGCCAAACTTCTTTACTTTTCACTAAATCTAAACCATAATGCCGCTTGTTTAATTTTAGATAACGACAGAGTTTCCCTGGCCCATTTGTGGCATTTATTTCCTTTTTTGGATTAATTGATTCAATGGCTCTGATGAGAACACACTCTGGTTGCCCTGATCTCCCGGTAGAGATATTTAATTGCCAATACATTCCGTAGACTAAATAAATATAAACATGACCACCAACCATATACTCAGCTAAATTTCGCGCAGTTACTTTTCCAAGATAAGAATGGCTTGCCTTATCTTTCGGGCCAATATAGGCTTCTGTTTCAACAATTTTTCCAATTATTTTCTTCTTTCCGATTTTATGAATCAAATATTTGCCTAAAAGTTTTTGAGCAACTTTTAAAGTTGGTTGTTGATAAAATTTTCGTAATAATCTTTTACCCATTTTTATTGCCGCAAAATTTTAATTGGCCAAATAGTAAGATCAATTACTGTTGACGATTTATTACTGAGATTTTTACCAATAATAATTGCATCAACTTTATTATAAAATTCCTTAATAATTTTTTGTATATTTGTTAAGGGTCTTTTTCCGGAAATGTTTACACTAGTTGTAGTTATTGGTAAATTTCGACTTAGTTTTTGACAAATTTTTGAATCAGGAATTCTTAAACCAATTTTACCTGTTCCAGCAGTTAAAATTTTTGGAACAATCTTTTTGCTTTTTAAAATAACAGTAAATGGTCCAGGAAAAAGTGCGTGAATAAAATTTTTTTGCCGCCTATTTAAATAAGCTAACTTTTCAATCTGTTTGATATTTGAAACCAAAACAGAAACTGGTTTTTTATAGCTTCTTCTTTTTATTTCAAATACTTTTTTAACCGCACTTTCATTAAAAATATCTGCCCCGAGCCCGTAAATGGTATCGGTTGGATAAATAATCACGCCTCCATTTTTCAAAATTTTTTTAGCTTTTTCAATTCCCGATTTATTCGGTCCTAGAATTAGCATATTTTTATTTTATCACAAAAATAAAAAAAGCCAATAACAATAAGGGCTATAGAAGTCAAATTTCATTGCAAATCCTAATCGACCTAAAAGAGAATGTCTAATTTCTAATTGACCTAATTGACCTAATCAAGAGATTAATTTTCAATTTTCAAACTATTGAAAATTGAGTCATTGAAAAT
>JAGGZP010000077.1 GCA_021161965.1 bacterium | reverse complement strand
GAATTATGGATAATAAAGATTTAAAAAATTTAAGAGAAGACTTAATTGGCGAATTAAAAGCTATTAACCAATATCAAGAGCATATTGATGAAACTAATAATGAAGAGGTAAAAGAAATTTTGGAACATATTCGTGACGATGAAAAAGAACACTATGCTGAATTAACTAAATTGGTTCGGAAATTAGACAAAACACAAGAAGAGAAATTTCAAAAAGAAAATCTATAAGGATAATAATAAGATATTTATGGAAAGAATTAAGTTGATTAAAGGTGATATTACAAAGGTAAAAGTTGATGCAATTGTTAATGCTGCTAATAAAAGTCTATTAGGAGGTGGGGGAGTTGATGGAGCAATTCATCAAGCTGCTGGTCCCAAACTTTTAGAGGAATGTAGAAAATTAGGCGGATGTGAAACTGGAGAAGCAAAAATTACTAATGGTTATAATTTGCCGGCGAAGTATGTTATTCATACAGTTGGACCAATTTGGCGTGGCGGGAAAAATAACGAAGCAAAATTTTTAAAAAATTGTTATTTAAATTCTTTAAGATTGGCCGAAAAATATAACATTAAAACTATCGCTTTTCCAGCGATATCTACCGGCGCTTATGGTTATCCAAAAATAAAGGCAGCGAAAGTAGCCATTGAAACAGTGAGCGATTATTTAAAAAAATCAAAAATAAAGAGGGTTGTTTTTGTTCTTTTTACAAATACAGATTATCAAATTTATCAAAAATTGTTAGACAAATAATTAATTTTATGAAGATTTATTTTGTAACTAATAATAAAAATAAAGTAAAAGAATTTGAATCAATTTTAGGATTTAGGTTAAAACATATTAACTTAAACTTAAAAGAAATTCAGGCGGTTGATGTTGAGAAGGTTGTGGAACACAAATCTAAACAAGCATTTAGAAAAATTAAAAAGCCAGTAATCGTTGAAGATACTGGTTTATATTTTAACGCCTGGAATGGATTACCTGGTGCTTTAATTAAATTTTTTGGAGAAAGAATTGGTTATAAAAATTTAGGAAAATTATTAAAGGATAATCGTCAAGCTACAGCAAAAACTGTTGTTGCCTATTTTGATGGTAAAAATTATAAGAAATTTGTTGGTACTATTGAGGGAAAAATTTCAAAAAAAGCGAAAGGCGAAATGAATTTTGGTTGGGATATAATTTTTATTCCTAACGGTTACAAAAAAACTTTTGCCCAACTGACTGCTAAAGAAAAAAATAATATTTCGATGAGAAAAATAGCTTTAGAAAAAATGAAAAAATATTTGAATAAAATATATGGGAAAAGAGATTTGTAAATGGTATAGTGTTTGTCCAATGAGGTTATTTTATAAAGAAGGAAAATTAGATAAAAAATGGATTGAACAATATTGTTTTAATGGAGGACAGAATTGTAAAAGATATGAAATGGAAGAAAAAGGCATTCCTCATCCAGATAATATGCTTCCAGATGGAACAATTGATGAAAGTCTAAAATAAAAAGGGACTTTGTTAGTCCCTTTTATTTTTCTCTTGAAAATTATACAAGGTATTTTATTTTCCGATAAAAATAGCATAAACATTAATTAGAGAATGCGCTAAAATTGGATAAAATAGTGATTTTGTTTTTATTGCTAACCATCCAAAAAGTATTCCGTGTAAAGATAATAATGTTAGTGCTGATGGAAAATGATAAACTCCTCCGTTACTGTAATGAATTAGACCGAAAGCAATTCCAGTAACCAGAATCAACAAGAATACTATTATGTCTTTTTTCTTTTTTGGTATATCAAAAATCGGTATAAAAATTAAAGCTAGAAAGAGAAGAGTTCCTCGGAATAATATTTCTTCGATTATAGGTGCACCAACACAGGCATAAATTTTTTGTAATTTTGTTAAGTTTAATTTCTGTGATATTTTTTCCCCCGGATAAGCTTTTTTAAAATCATAATTGTACCAAGGTGTTATTAACAGATTCAGGATATAACAAATTGCCAACACAAGTAGCAGATAAACGAATTTTTTGCGGATTCGCAAATTTTCCTCCTTTTTAATTTTCTACAGATATTTTACCACTTTTTAGCAATTTGTCAAGATATTGCTTCAACTAGAATTTAAGTAAGTTCTTGGCAAAATATTTTATTTTGTTATAATAGAAATACTATGGTTAGAGTTAGGTTTGCACCAAGTCCAACAGGTTATTTGCACATCGGCGGTCTTCGTACTTGTCTTTATAATTGGCTTTTTACCAAAAAGAATAAAGGAAAATTGATTTTGAGAATTGAAGATACCGACCGAAAAAGATATGTAAAAGGCGCAGTAGAAAATTTAATTAAAACACTACAAAAAATTGGTTTAAATTGGGATGAAGGACCGGTTATTGAAGATAGAGTAATAAAACAAAAGGGCAACTATGGACCTTATATCCAATCAGAGAGAATAGAAACTTATCGAAACTTGGCTTATAAATTGGTTGAAAGCGGTTATGCTTATTATTGTTTTTGTTCGGAGGAAAGATTAAAAAAATTACGTGAAGAACAAATTGCTCGAGGCTTACCGCCGATGTATGACAGAAAGTGTCGAAATTTATCGTCTGAAGAAGTCAAAGAAAAAATTAGAAAAAATATTCCCTATGTTGTTCGATTAAAAGTTCCCGATTCTTTTAATGGTAAACCTTATATTGTATTTAATGATTTGGTTCGAGGAGAAATTAAATTTGATTTAAAAACTATTGATGACCAAATTTTGCTAAAGTCGGATGGTTGGCCAACATATCATTTAGCTAATGTTGTTGATGATCATTTAATGAAAATTACTCATGTAATTAGAGGGGAAGAGTGGCTTCCTTCAACACCAAAACATATTTTATTATATCAGGCTTTTGGTTGGCGGGTTCCAAAATTTGCTCATTTACCCCTCTTACTTAATCCTGATCGGTCAAAACTTTCAAAAAGACAAGGAGATGTTGCTGTTGAAGATTTTTTAGCAAAAGGTTATTTACCTGAAGCATTAATTAACTTTATTGCTTTGCTCGGTTGGAATCCGGGAACAACTCAGGAAATATTTAGTTTGAAAGAATTGATAAAAAATTTTTCTCTTAAAAAAATTCAGAAATCTGGAGCTATTTTAAACCGCAAAAAATTGGACTGGATGAATGGGGTTTATATTCGCAAAACTAATATAGATAAATTAACTGATTTGTGTTTAAATTATTTAATTAAAGG
>JAGGZP010000015.1 GCA_021161965.1 bacterium | reverse complement strand
CTATTCCTCCTCTCTATATACTCCTCCAGTATCAACTAATAAAGAAATTTGAGCAAGACGTCTGGTGGAAAGGCTTGGTCGAGGTTTAACTGGCGCAATTTTTCCTTTTTCTCTTTTTCCTTTTAGGGTTTTAACAATTATTTCTTCTTTTTTCCAAACTCGAATATTTGGTTTTCTTTTTGTTTGAATTAAATTAAGAAGAAAATAATGGACTGGTGCACCATTAATCTTAAGAAAAGCAAAAGTTCCTCCAATAGCAAATAATATTACAGCAACAAAAACAAACAAAACAAAATCAAACATTTTATAGGAAGCAAAAATTAAACCACCAGTAATAATTAAAATAATAAATTGTCTTGGTGTAATCGGACCAAAAACTTTTGGCTCAATATCGATAAATTGTGGAACAACAAATTTCATGAGATTAGGTTCTTAGCTTCTTAGCTTTTTAGCTTCTTAGGTTTTTTAGGTTTTTAGGTTTGATAACATTTTATTAAGTATTCTCATTACCTCAAGAAGCAAAGCATCTACTTTAATATAATTTAAGTTTTTACTAAAAAATAATTTTTTCGCAATTTCAATTTGTGTTTCTAGTTCGGCGCCTGAACCGTAAGCGATAAGCAAAAATTGACGATAGTCTTTTCTGCTTCCACGCCTTCTACCTTCAGCAATATTTGAAGGGATAAATACAGCCGCTCGTCTCATTTGAGAGGTCAATCCATAAATTTCTGCTTTTGGAAATTTATCTGTCAAAGCATAAATCTCTACAACCAAAGCCATCGCTTTTTGCCAAACTATTAAATCTTTATACGAGTGTGCTATATTATCTTCTTTTTCATCCTTCTAATAAGCTAATAAGCTACTTTAGAATCTTAATTCCTGATTCAGATCAGCTATAGTGTTAAATTCTTCGATTGTCAAAAACGGCTTATTTTCTCTCTGGCGTTGTGCAATAATTTCGGAAATTGTTTTACCTTGATTAATTGCTTCGCTACTAATTTCCAAATATAGTTTATTTACTTCGGAATTTTTCCAAGCTTTAATCCCTTCTGCTTTTTTTGTAATTGATTCATCTTCTAAAAGATCTATTTTATCTTTAATCCGTGAAGCAGCAACTTTGTTATTCCCATATCTCCGCCAGTCTTCAAGAGTAATATTTCTTAATTCATCAATAGGACCATAAACCTTTGGAGTCACTTTAACTTCTTCAATTTTCGGTTTAACTGATGGTTCGCTTGGCCGATGAATTATTAATGGCTCTTCTACTTTTTCTTCTGCTTTTTTACTTGCTGTTGGAATTGATGGGGTAGATGTTGTTTCAATCTTTTCAGCACCTAATTTTTCTTGAGGTAATTCAATCGGTGGATTTAAAGCGCCTTTTTCAAATTTTCTTTTTGTTAATTCGCTCACTTCTTTTTCGGGACTCTTCTCTTCTTTTTTAACAATTTTTGGTTCTTGGGGAATTTCTACTTTCTCAGGAATTTCTTTTTTCATTTCGCCCCCGCTTATTTCTGGAGCTCTTTGCCTTGCTGCAGTCTGTTTTGGTATTTCTGGAATTTCTTTCTTTTCTTTTTCAATTGGCATAACAGGTGGTTTTTGGGGTATTGGTGCTGAAATTTTTTCCTCCTCAACCATTTCTTTCGGTGTTAATAATCCTTCGGCTAAATCTGGTTTTTTTATCTCTTCTGGTTTTTCAACTTTAATCTGTGGTTTTTGAGTCTTTAAAGAAGTAATAATTTTATTAGCTAATTCCTCGTTGTATTCCATCCCGCCAATTTTTTTTGAACGCATTAAATTTTCTTTGGTTAAAATTTCATCACGAATGTCTTTCAAATAGGAAAGAGCAATATTTTTAAAACGCTTTTCTAAAATTTTATCTTCAAAAGATAATTTAGTTTCATTAATCACATTTTTAATTGCCTGGTCGTAACTGATTTTTTGTTTGATTTCAGGTATTTCTTTTTTAATTTCTTCAATTTCCTTTTCATCTTCTTCTGATTCTGTTTTCAAAACATCTTTTTGTTTCTCTGTTGAACCAATAATTTTTTTAATTACATCCAATGAAAAGAAATCTTGGCGAAAATTTTTTATTTGTTCATCATTTAAATCAAATTTAATTTTCAAATAATTAGCGATGTCATCAACTACTAATTCTTTTGTTAAAAGTTTTAACGAAAGATTATACAAAAAATATTGATAGAAACCATATTTTTTCTCCAAATCTGAAAAAATACTTTTTACTTCTGGAGAAATTAGCTGTTTTTTTATTTCTTGATTATTCATAATTTTACTTAAGCGAACTTAATAAATCATTAATTTCTACACGAATCTTTTTGCCCTCATCTGTGTTTTCATCTTCTGCCTCTGGTTTTTCACTCAAACTCTTTAAATTATTTATCCTATTAATTATTGACTGAGCGCTTTGTCTCTGCTGCCAACTAACTATTTTCTTATCTTTAATTAAATTGTTAATTCTTTTTGCCAAATTATCTAAATCTGTTCTCAATTTTGCAAAATCTATCTTTTCTAACGAATCCTCTATCTCAGTGGTAATATCTCGAAATGAAATACCCTGTTTTTGTAACGAATCCATTAATGCTTTTATTCCTGCCTCAGCTTGGATTGCCGAATTAATTTTAATATCTAAGTCTTTTTGAACATCTGGATGAAAATTGTATTTTAACGCTGCATTATTTAATGTAATACCAATTTTCTTCTTGAAAAAATCAGCAAAAGAAAGGTCACCAACTTCTCCTCCTCCTGGTTTTTCTCTTTCTCCTTTATAATATTTTAAAAGTTTTAAAGATGCAGCTGCTGCTTGGTCATTGTTTTCTGGATTTTTGATCATTCTAGCTAATTTGTCTGGATCTTTAGGTAGACGTTTTACCATTGTCAAAATACGGTCATAATCAGCGTGTTTTAAATAATCTAGAGCGTATTTACCAGTTGGAGTAATCTTTTCAATTATTTTTTCTCGAGTACTTGCCGATTTTCTTAAAATATCTAATACTTTATTTCTTTCGTCTATTTCTCTTTCTATATCCTCTATCCGATTAAGATAAGGTTTAATTTTTTCTTTATATTCTTTTTCTGCCTTACCACTAGTAATCGCTGCCTGTAAATTCTCAATCTTTCGTTTAAGCTCATCATCTTCTCTTTTCCAATCGCTATAATGTGGATCTTTTTCACTTGGCTTCTCTGTTTGATGCTTTTTTTGTACATTTATCAAATGATTTAATTTAGATTCTGGATTTTCTCGTTTTTTAACATCTTCATACTCTTTTATTGCTTGTTTTAAATCGATATTTCTTATTTTTTCTATTTCTCTTTCTAAAATATCTGCTTGTTTTTTAGCCTCTTCCACAGTTGGTATTCCTGGAATTCCGTAACGGATACGTGCTGCTTCTTTTCGTTTGTTATTAACTCTTCTCTTTATATCATTAATTGACTCTTGCACTCGAGAAACTTCTTTCTGTGCAGCTTTTACTGCTTTTTCATCACCCCTTACTTTTGCTTCATTCAACTTTTCCTGAGCAATTTTTGATTTTTCCCATAAATCACCACCTTCTTTAATCCTTTTTTCTAATTCCATAGCTTCAACTTCTAACTTATTTGCTTTCATTAAATCAGGTTCTATTTTCGCACCTCTAAATGTTGGTGCAATCCAATGGGCTATTCGCGCTTTTCTTTCTTCCCAATTTGCACTTTTGTCAAGACGATCGGCTTTAGCCATTAATCTATCTCTTTCAATTGGCGTTAAAGGTTTGGACATATCTTGGGCTTCTTCTCTTAAACGACGAGCTTCCTCTCTTTTTCTTTCGGCCTCCTTTTTAAAATCCTCAGCTGATTTTCCTAAAAGAACTCGGCGAGGCATTTCGCGATACTTTGCACCAACTCCTGCCACTTTTTCTGCTGCTCTAATTCCCATTTCACGAAATGGAGCTAAACGTCTTCGTTTCAATGCCTCTCGCGATGCTTCCCAGCCTCCCTTTATTGTCATAATTCTATCTCTAATTCCACTCAATGGACCAATTCTTCCAGTAGCCATTCCTTTGGCAAAATTAGTTATGTTTCCGGAGACGCGGCCGGCAAATTGGCCACCAGCAACCCCTAATTGCTGAGCAGCCATTAAAGCGCCCATTAACATTGCAATACCAATTGCATAACTTAAAAGATTTTTTGACTCACCAATTTCGGAAATTGCTGCACTTAAAGGAGATGATACACCAGCAGCAACAGTTTCTCCGCTTGGTTGATCCTGAATTCCTGTCTGAGTTAAATCGCCGTTTGTTTGTTGAGTAATTGCTAAGCTTACCCAAAGAAAAAATGCCAAAACAGGACCAACAATTACCTGATTACCAAATTTTTGCCACCATTGGGAAACATATCTTTGAGTAGCTGGCAAAACTTGGCCAGCAAAAGCAAATGGGGAAAGCATTGTTAAAAACCATAAAACAATAATTCTAAAAAGCAAAATAACAGTAATTACTCCAGTAACAATAACTGCTAAAATAACTAAAATTAAAGCCAAAAGATAAGATGAAACTACTTCTAATGTTCCCATATCAGCCGCTTCTGCACTACCAGAAAGTGACAATAACTTTGTCAATCCAAGCATTTCGGCAAAATTTCCAGCAGCAGCATCTTTAAAAGCATTAACAAAAGTTAACATTACTACCTGAGAAATATCAATTAAAAGTCCGCAAATCAATTTTGAAAAATTAACTAAAATAACCGCTAAAACTAAAGGGCCCAAAAGGCGACGATAAGAATATCTTTCAATTTTTAAAGTTGTCCCAAAAGCAATAATCAAAAGAATAACTACAAAAAACATATTAACTAAATCACGAATAATAACCCAACCAGTTGTTACGGCTGGAGAATTCATAAAATCATTGTATTGCGCAACAGAAATTAAAAGATGAACAATTACCAAAAGCAATTTTCCGAAAAGATCAACTAATTGAACAACAATCCAACCAAAACCGCGAATAGCCATATCTTTTGGACTTGGAATAGCGCCAGCAAATTTTGGAAAAAGGAAAACAAAAACAGTAGCTACAATAAGCAGCGACAAAAAAGCAATTTTTTTTCGAGAAAATTTAAACATATTTTTAAATGCAAAATGCAAAATGCAAAAATCAATTTTCAATTTTCAATTTTCACCCCTCACTTGGTTCTTTGACATAAGCCTCTAAATAACATCATTTATTTACTTGGCACATTATATAGTGCCAAGTGAGGGGTGAAATTTTCAATGATTCAATTTCTCAATTTAAGTAAACTAGAAGTTAAAAATTTTTTCGTTTTTGGTTTGTGTTTTTTATTTTTTATATTTTATATTTTATTTTTTACTCATTGATCATTGAAAATTATTTGCTTACTTCAATTTTTGGTCCGGATGTGCCGAAATTGGATGGTGTAGGTGTCGAAGGATCATTATCCGGATCAAGACAAGAATTGTCTCCAGCATAAGCATTATTACCATTACACCAGCCCCAGTTGTCTTTGATATAAACTTTAGGAGTATAAGTACCTGGTTCAGTATAAGTATGAGCTAAAAGGAAATATTTTGGTGTACACGCATCAGGAACATTGCCAAAATTGAGATAAGGCGTTGCGTCACCAGCTGAATCATAAACCGTTTCATTACTGCCTGCTGATATATTATTACAACTATTATTTGATTCGCAGCATTTTGGTTTATGATTTTTTGCCATTAGGCCAGAATATTGTTGAATCGTACCATCGCCCCAATCAACGGCAATTTCTCTAATTGGCATTTGGTCTTTATTAGCCCAAGCATAAAATTTCAAAACAGCAGTATAAGGAGCTTTAACTGAAATTGTTCCTGAATCGGTTTTACCAATAGTAATTTTATTTAGATTTTTTATATTACATTCTCCAGACTCATCACAAGTAACTGAGGCAACATAAGGAGGACCCTGGTGGTAGTTTTGGGTTTTATCTACAGTATTTGGACCACTCTCATACTTCAAGGTGTCGGAAGATAAGTTATAATATCTATTATATTTTGCAAAAAGATTTTCATAAATTTTATTTTCTGATGAGTAAATTGAATCTGAATCAATTGTTCCAACACCACAACCTTCTTTTTCGTAAACATAATACGGTTTACCGCTTACAAAATTAACTCCGCCGATTGCTCCCCAAGGAGAACAAGGAGAATCGATAGTTTTACCATCTATTTTTTCTGTATCTCCATAAAAATTCTTTCCGCTACCATTTACATTATTAACTCGATTTGTATAAGCAATTGCCGGATTGTCAAAGATTTCAAGAATTTTTTTTGCCCCAGGCTTTATAACTATCTTAATTTTATGCAATCCAAAACCGCCATCATCAGGACTTCCATCACAGGCATTGAACTTAAAAGATTCTAATTTTCCCTCATCATCAAATTGTGGATTTATTTTTAACCAATCATCCCCATCAGCCCAGCTTGCCTCAAAATCTTTTGACTCGTCATCACCATGTAACCATTTTCCATTTTTCATTTCATCCCAGCCGGAACGGTCTCCTATACCACACCATTTATCATCGCTATAAACATTGAAATCTATTTCTTTAATTTCACTTTTATAAACAGTTGTGCCTTTGTAAGGGAGATTAATTGTTAAGCTACCCTCTTCTTTATTATTTTTACACGTAGGATTATCACGATCATCTATGTCAAAACAAAAATATTGAGCGTTATTATTATCAACGCCCGGACAGCTATTACCACAATCACCAGACTTACCAGAATATTCTATCTCACCCACTTTATCTGTTCCTATATCATCACTGTTATAAAGATTAAATGCCTCTTTTTTTTCTACCCCATAATATCTCCTTGTCGGGATATATCCTGCACTTGTGTAGTATTGATTAACATCAATATCGCCAGTTGCACTTCCTGGCCACCAAGTTATACAAGCATTAATATCATCAGGTTTTGTTTTATCTGGTTCTAAACAGAATCCGCGCAAACCAATTGCCTCAGTTGTTTTTGTTAAAAGTGCACAAGGTCTATTATTGGGATCAGTTCCAATTGTTGAACCAGAAGCAACATTACAAGAATCGGCTTTTTCGCCAGTGTCTGTATAAACTGCATCAGGTGGAGTTATTCCTTTCTGATAATAAAATGTATAAGTATTTCCGTAAGTTGCTTTTGTATACCATCCCTGACAATTTTGATAATTTTGATCGCCTCCTTCTCCTGTAATACAAGTATTTACATTGGAATAATACTCTTTAACTGAATCTTGATAAGGTGATTCGGCTTCAGGATAAGCCCGAACAGTTTTGGAAATACAAGTTGGTGATTCTGTAGTTCCGGCTTTATAACAATGATAACGGGATGGACAATCATTATTTGAGCAACATTTCTGATTATTGGTAGTACCTTCTTCAGAATAACAAAGACCATCAATAGCTAAATCATAAATTCCATAGGTTGAATTAGTTAAAATTGGCTCCATTTTCTCTACTGGCAACATATTAGAAATTGATAAACCGGAATAATCCATTCCTGACCAAGAAATATCTCGTTCTTTATACTTTTTTTCGTCTAAAATTTCATCTGGTTCATTAATAAAATGGGTACATCTTGCTCCAGAACCAGAACCAGTTAATTTATCACAGCGCATATAAGCATCACAAACTTCTTCATATTTTCCTAATTGTTTATCCCAAACAGAATGAGAACTAATACAACTTAACCATTGACCACAAATTCTATCTCTTTGAACTTTTAAAATCAAATTAGTATCATTACTAGTTTGACCATAAGGATAACAGTATTTACAATAATCCGTATTTTTATTATTAGGATCTTCACAATCTATTTCTCCTTCACTTTCACAACTAACCGGAGTAATTAATCGATCGTTTACTTCTTTTGATTTTTTATAAGTTGCCAAACTATTGTAAGTAGTTAAAACATTTCCCTCGCTATCTTTTAATGATTTATCTAAGAAAAGTATACAACCTTCTTTCTGGG
>JAGGZP010000090.1 GCA_021161965.1 bacterium | reverse complement strand
GTAATAGACAGTATAGCTAGACTTGTTAAGAACAAAAATCCTAGAAATGTATACCAAAAGTGCTGAGGGGTTTTTAAAAAGAGTACATATTCAAAAATGAAAAATAACAATATAAATAAAATAGTAATTGGAGGGTTTTTATTTATTTCATATTTATTCATTGGCTATTTTTATTGTCTCTCTTATATACTTTTAATTATTTGTAAAATTCTTTCCGTTGATTTTCCGTCAGAAGTTCCGATGCAATTTTTGATAAATCTTTCTCTTTCCGACGTGAAAGCATGTTTATAATTAGGGTTGAACAGTATTTCTTCCAAAGCAGCTTTTAAATAACTCGTTGAATATACTTTTTTAGTCGCATCTGTTTTTAAATATTCCAATCCTATTTCTTCTTCTTTGCTTCTTAATAAAGCTATAGGTGGAACTCCGAGTATTAATGCACTCAAGATTGTAGTAGAAGTTCTACTGATTAGAATGTCAGATATATTTAAAATGTCGTTGATATTATAATCTTTAATTATCTTTATCTCTGCTTGTTGTGTTTGGCTCACTTTTTTTAAAAAATTATATTCCTTTACATTATCTCTAGGATGTAATTTAATCAACAAAAAAACATTTGGGATAGTTTTAATTGCATCTAAAGCGCTAAGGATAAGTTCTCGATTCAGATTTTTTCTCTCTGTATCATTATTGAAAGATTGTGTAGTTACTGTTACCACCCTCAAATTACTCGATATAGCAAGATTTTCCTTTATTTTCTCTTTTTTGTTTTCTGTGTTTTTCTTTTTAGAATATTTATCATAGCGAGCGGAACCAGTGACAATAATTCTTTTTTTTGGTGCGCCGATCCGCAAAAACATTTCTTTTGTCTTTTGAGCGTAGGCTAAAAACCTATGGGCATAGATAGGTGTAGGAATAAACTCATCCTCGATTGATGCATTTTGGATAGTAATTAATTGAATGTGATATTTGTCAGCCAGATATCTTTCTACAGCGATCCACCGGTCAATCATGCTCATACTAACTATTAGGTTTGGACGATATTTTTCAAATATCCACTCCATTCGTTTAATGAATATTATAATCTCTGGCCATACAGAGGTCGCTGAAGAAAATATCTCTTCGACAATTTTTTTATCGCTTAAAACGGTTTCAAAAATATTATTTTTCTTTATTTTTTTTAACTTAAATCTGCGCAACAGTTTTAAGAAGTTTTTTTGTAACAACTTTCCCTTTAGGTAGAGTGGCACGAGAGAAAATAAAGGAAGTAGGGAATTTATAGGGAAGTACTTTTCTTGATGCTTGTCGAGCGTTTTCTGTGCTGATGGGTTTTTGAGGATGTCATCCTGGACTATTAAAAAATCAATGTTTGATTTACTGCCTTTAATTCGGTCTAATACCGGCTTAACAGTAAAATATTCTGAAGCTCCCCTGATGATTACCAATACTTTTTTAGTATTAATAGCGGTATGTTTTGAGAATAATGCCTTTTTGTTAAAAAAAAGTAGACAGAGTCGTCTTTTAACTAGTATCGAAAATTTTATAGAGGTTAAAATGAATGCTCGCAACTTAAGACATGCTGTAAGAAAAAATAAGTGCTTACATTTAATAATGTTTAATTTTGCTTTAAATATCTTTGCAACCCTTTCTATGATGGGCAAAAAGGTAATTTCATTGGAATATAAAAATTTAATCCCTGGCCCCTCAGGATAACGGAAAGTCGCATTTTTATAATCATAACCGAAAACGAAGAGGTTCTTTGGGTTTTCTGTCTCTATTAAAGATCTCAATTTTTCGATAAAACAAAGTAATTCTCTAAAGTAACATCTATATACTTCATTGTCAATGACCCTTAAAAGATTTACTCCGTTGTATTCGGTGAAGGGTCTAAAATTGTTAGATTCGTTTATTTCGTTTAAGAGCTCTTTGATAATCTTTGTTGCGAAAAAAGAGCTATTTCTAATGTAGTTTTTAATTTTAATATCTGAAAAATGAATTAAATTAATATTATATCTTTTTAAGAAGTTATGGTATTCTTTATCAATATAGACTTCCGGAGTCAGAATAGCAACAGCTGTTTTTTTAAAAAAAGTGGAGAAATATCTCTTATTTTTTAAAACAATTCTCAATGTCTTGCACTGTCTTTGATTTGTCAGTAAAATCAAGTTTTCGTGCGACATATCCGGTATAGAATTGCTGAAATATTAAGGTTTACAATTAAAAGATAGAACCTTTATAGAATATTGTTTTATATTGTTTTCTAAACAGTCAATATACCAAGTAATTTGTGATCTCTAGTTATTACAGGAAGGATGGTAACTTGTTTATTTTGGCGGAAAATTTCTTCGGGAGTTCTATCCATTCCATCTTGATAGAAGATATAGTTAACATTCATTATTTTTTCGACTGGTGTTATTAGTAGCACGCCCCTCAGTAAAGCACGCCGGATGTCGCCATCGCTTAGAACTCCGCATACCCTCTTCTTCTTATCGATAACTACTATTGCCCCCTTTCGGTTATTAGTGATCCTTTCCATTGCAGTTTTTAAGGGGTCAGTTTTTTCTACCACAAAGTTGTTGAAATTTTTACTTATCTCTTTGATAAACATAAGTTATAGATTAGTATGTTAGTCTTTTGTTAAGTAGCTTGTCGTCAATCTTTATATTTTTTAGTATTTCTACTATCTTTGATGAAGAGTTGCCGTTACCATAAACACTAACGCATTTTTTAACGTTTTCACGAAATGACGATGACATAGCTTTTTTTATTGCCTTTATAATATTCTCTTTATTATAGTCAACATTAATTACATTGTTCGCTTGCAATCGTCCACTTTGCCTTGGCCCTATATTAATGGCAGGTATTTTAAAAACAGGAGCTTCTATTATAGCACTACTAGAATTACCAACTATAATGTCACTTATTTTTAAAATGCCTAAATAATCTTGGCGTGGGAGATTTCTAAAAATTCTAAAGTTCCGATTGGACCATCTTTCAATTGCTTCTTTTATTTGTTTACTGCCCATATCAGAGTTTGGGAATATTGATATTATTTGAGCATCGAATTTTTTAATACTTTCTAATATTACCCTCACCTCGTCAAGTTCTTTGCCATATTCTTCGGCAACTGGATGATAAATCAGTAAAAATATGCGCCTGTCTTCTTTTAAATTATACTTTCTAAGAATTTGTTTTTTTTCTGTAAATTTACCTTTAAACAGTTCGTCGAGCTGAGGAGCACCAGTTATAAAAATGCGAAAATTTTGCTCCCCCATTTTTCTTACCCTTTCGGCAAATTCTTTATTGGCACAGAAATGAATGTGGGCAAATTTTGTGATGGCATGTCGCGTGATTCCATCAATGTGTCCTGAAATTTCTCCCGATTGTATGTGAGCTACAGGAATTTGCATATATGCACCCGCTATTGCTGCCATAAGTTGTTCCCCCCTGTCGCCTGAGATTAATATAATATCGGGTTTCGTTCTGTCCAATACTTCCGGAAGTTGTGTTAAAAAAATACCTAAAGATTTTGCCATTGTCACAAGATTATATCCATCTAGTGTATTGTAAATTTTTTCTTTAACCTTTATACGATCTTTGCCAAACTCTTTTATACTAGATCCAAATTCGGTTAATAAGTGAGCGTTAGTGGCAATGGCGAAATAGTCAATATTTGGATCTTGACGGATCCTGTTGATAACTGGTCGAATATAACCGTATTCTCCACGCGATCCAGTGACAATGGCTATTTTTCGTATATGTCTTCCCATTTGATTAAACTATTTTTAGGAATGGGGCGTTTTACCCGTTTGCCAATGATATCTTTTAAATTGGCGGCGGGGATGCCAGTTCCAGGCCTTTTTATGGTAATATTAGTTTCCGTAATAATAGCATCTTTAGCAAGATTTTCTGCCGCTACAATACTATGGGTAGCCCATTCTCGTACGGTTTTTTCTTGGGGCCAAATTTTCTTTTTATCTCCTAAGGACTTTTCTATTTTTCTAACACCATCAACTAGCATTTGAAGCTCGGGCGGTTCCAGAGAGAAAAAGTGGTCTGCTCCCCTTTGTTTTTTGTTTAAGGTAAAATGTTTTTCAATTATTTTAGCCCCACAAGCCACAGAGGCAAGTGCTGTGTAAATATCCGGTGTGTGATCAGATTGACCAACCGGTACATGGAATGCTCTCTTCATTTTTTTTATCAAGTTTAAATTTATATGTCTATAATCCGGGGGGTATTCTGATATACAATTCATTAATATCAGAGGAGTTTTTTGTTTTTTAATTATATTTACTGTCTTTACAATTTCCGACCAAGTAGACATACCTGTCGAGACAATCATGGGCTTCCCCTTTTTAGCGATATGTTCGATCATCGGCAGGTTTGTCATTTCTCCAGAACCAATCTTAAAGGCGGATACGGCAATACTATCTAATAAATCGGCTGCCTTGGAGCAAAAGGGAGTGCAAAGATACATAATATTATTTTTGTGACAAAAATTTTTAATTTCTTTGTGTTGTTTAATAGTTAACAAATTTTTCTTTAACAATTTTGAAAGGTTACCGGCCCACATTTTGACTGAATTGGGGACCATCTCGACATCAGGTAAATGTAACTGAAATTTAACAATGTCGGCTCCAGCTTTTTTAGCCGCCAAAATCATTTTTTTAGCCGTTTTAACGCTCCCATTATGATTATCGGCTATTTCGGCGATAATTCTTACTGGATAATTTTCGCCAATTGTAAATTTCCCTAATTTGACATTTTTTGTTTTTATCATAAATCTTTTATTAATTTTCTTTTTTTCTTTAATGCTTTCATCTTTGCTTCAGCAATTATCCAATCATCTGGAGTGTCGATGTCCATAGAATATTCTATGCCCATAACATAACCAAAAACACGTTCTCCCCACAAACTAGGCGGATCGTCAAGGATATTCTTTATCTTAAAGGCGTAGATAGAGGAATTTATAAAATAGAGAGTTGGTAGGTCTTGGTTGCGGTGAATTAAACATTTTACTTGTTGTCCATCATAATATCTTGTCACCAAACCATTTTTATTTCTTCTTAGTATTTTTAATGGATTGTAGTGCCCCGGAACAACAGATATTCCTACTAAAGAATCGATATTTTTTTCGCTTTTTAGTATCTTAACGACTTCTTTAATATGGAATGGCTGACGTCCAGGAGAAGATGGTTCAAGTAATATAACCCAATCGGGAATATAGTTTTCATGCTTTTTTAGCCAGAGCATGTGGTGGCGAACTACGTCTAAAGAAGTAGTAGTGTTTTTTGCTAGGTATTTAGGTCTTATAAATTGGACTTCGGCCCCATATCGTTCCCCAACCTTGGCTATTTTGGGGCTGTCTGTATTTAAAATTATCCTATCTAAACAGTTCGATTCTTTAGCTGCGGTAATTGTCCAATAAATTAATGGTTTACCCAGAAACATTTTAATATTTTTATGAGGAACTCTTTTTGAGTTGCTACGAGCTGGAATAATGGCAATAATTTTTATTTTCTTCTTTGTTTTCTTCATACCAGTTTTTACTTTAAGAATAATCCCAGTGGGTTTTCTTCTTGCCTGATATTGTGAATCTGAAAAGTTTTTAAAGTAAAAGATAGATCGTTCTTTTTTTGCACCCAACTAAAGTTTCTTTATTAGAGGCTATAATTTGTATATGTTAATGGTATTGTAATATATAATTAAAAATATTGCAACAGTAATGTAATATATCATCTCCTCAAAAATTGTTTTAGTAATTCCCCAATTCTTTCTGCTGTTTTGCCATCCCAGTATTTAGGGATTTTTCCTTTTTTATATTTTCCGAACAGAATTTTATTTACTTGTTCTAGGATTTTGTTTCTATCTTGTCCGACAATTGTGTTTGTGCCAATTTCTACTGTAATTGGCCGTTCTGTATTCTTGCGTAAAGTTAAGCAAGGAATTTTTAAAACAGTTGTTTCTTCTTGTATTCCACCACTATCAGTAAGAATGAGCTTGCTGTTAGCCATTAAATGAAGCGTTTCAAGATAGTTAAGGGGAGGAATAATTTTTAGTTGTTTGTTTGAAATTTTTAGCCTGAACTTTTTAATTTGCTTGAGCGTTCTAGGGTGAATTGGGAAAATAATTGGTATTTTTTCAGAAATTATTTTAAATGTGTCAAGTAAATTTTTTAATGTTTCCTTACTGTCAACATTACTTGGTCTATGTAATGTTAGAAGGGCATATTTTTTTGGTTTTAGATTTAATTGTTTAAATATTTTTGGTTTGTATTTTTGAGATTTAATTTTTGAGATTTGAGATTTAAGCGTATCAATCATTATATTCCCGACAAAAAAAATTTTCTTTTTTGAAATACCTTCATTAATTAAGTTTTTGTTTGCTTCTGGGCAAGAAGTAAAAAGATAATCAGAAATATGATCAGTTAAGATTCTGTTTATTTCTTCAGGCATTTTCATATCTCGGGAGCGCAAACCAGCTTCAACATGAGCTACAGGAATGAATAATTTTTTGGCTACTAAAGCAGCAGCAAGAGTAGAGTTAACATCACCAACGACAATAACTAGATTTGGTTTTTCTTTTAAACAAATTTTTTCGAATTCTATCATTATTTTAGCTGTCTGAGAGGCATGGGAGCCAGAGCCAACATCTAAGTTGTAGTCTGGTTTAGGAATATCTAGTTCTTTAAAAAAAGAGCCAGACATTTCATAATCATAATGCTGGCCAGTATGGACCAAAATTGGCTTAAACTTTGGATACTTTTTAAGTTCTTGAAGTAGGGGAGATATTTTTATAAAATTGGGGCGCGCTCCAACAACGCAGAGAATTTTTATTTTTTTATTCCTTACCATTGTTTTCTAAAGTAATTTTACGGTTTTAACTCCCTTTTATCCATTTTATCTCCCATCAGTTGTTTGTCAATCAAAAAAAAGGCGAGACTTCTTGTCTCGCCATTGGTTGCACTTTACCTAGAATGATATTCAAATACTTTGTCTTTATTCTGGATGTAAAGAATGCGCGGATTATCTTTTTCAAACCAGAAGATTCTTTCTTCTCTTTTCTTTGATATAGACTGAGCAAATATTCC
>JAGGZP010000017.1 GCA_021161965.1 bacterium | reverse complement strand
TGGGCAAAAGTAGAAACATTAGGAGATGATGGCTGGATGAAATTAAAAGGACAAGACACAAGCGACAATTGGTGGGGAGTTTATTTAAATAATTATGACCAAGGCGGAAAATTTTATACATTAGATGGGTATTCCTGGCAAACAGAACAATCAAGTCAGCCACCTAAAACTGGTCTTGGTTGGTTGAAATCCGGTTATTCTTCTTCGGATTCAGCCGCGCCTTTAGCACCTTTAGCTTTTGACAATTTTTCAGTTTTAAATTACGGCTGTACTGATAATTCGCCAAATTTATATCTAAAATGGACACCGTCAACTTGGGCGGAAAGATATAATTATTATCGTTGTCAAGCAGACAGTTCAGATGATTGTTCAACTTGTACTTATAGTGAATATCCTGTTTCCCACACTGCTTGCGCTGCTGCCGAATGCTCGCAAGCCGACTCTGGTACAGAACAAGATACTGGTTATTGTTATAAAGTTGTTGCCGAAAATGAAACCGGCACAACTGAAGTAACCGGTTCGCCCTATTTCAAAAAAACCGGGCTTTGCGCTCCTTCTGAGGGTCCGGCTGCTGATGGAACTGTTTGCGGAAAAATTAAATTGGTTTGGCAAAAAGGAAGTTATGCTGATATTGACGGTTATAATGTTTATCGCAGTTTAACTCCTGACGGCTGTGATACAACAATTACTACACCGGGAATTGCTTATGGTGCGCCTTATGTTTATGACTCAACAACCTGCGAATTAATTGCCCATGCTGGCGAGGCAGTTGATGCAGCTGTTGATTCTTCAGGAAATCAACACTTAATTGCCCACTGGAAAATGAATGGCGATTGGACTGATTCTTCAGGAAATGGGAATGATGGAACAGCGCATGGAAATGCAACATTTATTGATGGAAAATTTAAAGAAGCAGGAACATTTGATGGAGATGGAGATTATGTATTAGTTCCTTCTAATGAAAATCTTAGATTGACAAATAATTTTACGGTAGAGGCATGGATTAAAGTTAATGATGTCAATGATTATCATACGATAGTTATGCATGACGAGAATGGTGGAGGCAATGATGCTTACGGATTGAGAGTAGACCCTGGCGGGAATATAACATTTTTTGCCCTGAATGCAAATAAGTGGGATGCACAACATCTTACTTCTGCTGAGACGATAGAGCCGGGGAGATGGTATCATGTAGCTGGCATTTATGATAAAGATTATAATTTAAGGGTTTATATAAATGGTAAAGAAGCTTCTAATTCACCTAAAGCAGCTTCAGGAGATGTAGTTTACGAAGTAACTACAAATTTAAATATCGGGAGACGTTGTAATGGAAGTTTATTTTTTAACGGCCTTATTGACAATGTTGCTATTTACGATTATGCCCGCTCTCCTCAAGAAATTTTGCGTGATGCTGAGGCATTTCCTTTAGATGAAACACCAACAGAAACAAATAATACTTGTAATATTACTTCAGATATAACCATTTCTTCAGCAACAAATTATACTTTAACCTGTGATGCGACCACACCTTGCTGTCGCGTTTTTGATAACCGGATTATTCCTAACATTCCCTATTATTATCGAATAACTGTAACCAACCCGCAGGGTGAATCACCAGCAACAGAAATTCCTTCAGCCCAATTGGATGGTTGCGTTGATGCTTCTGATCCAACAAATTTCCGTCACTCCTGCGACAAATCAATCTGCTATCCCGCCCCATCAGTTTATGAAGAAAAATAAAAGTAATTATCAGTTACTAATTGGCGTTTACTCCATTTAAATCAATGATACCAATGGTACCAGTAATACCAATAGTACCAATGATATCGATTAGTGCCATAGGTAATGATATCGATTAATGTTATAGGTGTGGTGGAAATTTAGATAGTCAAAAATCTCGCGGTCGCGAGATTTTTGACCTTTGGTGTAACGGAGATTTAGATGGTCAAATTTCTCGCGACCGCGGAAAATTTAACCTTGACAAAATTTTCAATTTGCTTAAACTAGTAGTTGGTCAAAAATCTCGCGATCGCGAAAAATTTGACTCTCTATTTTTAGAAATAAATAAAAAAAATAGATTTTTTAGAAATAAATCTTTTTATTAGGAATTTTGTTTCAGATAACTAATCAATCTTTGAAGAAAACAAAATGAGAAAACGAAAGTGGATAAAAAACGAAAAATTGTTAGAACTTTTAGAGTTAGCAAAATATACTGCTCAACGTTTTTTGGATATGCTTATTTTTCCACCGAGAAGTTTTAAGGAAGTAGTATATCCCGATTATTATGAATTGTCAATTGCACGTGAAAAGAAAATTTGGAACAAGAACTTTGAGAAGTTAATTAGATATTTAAAAAGACGCAGATACTTAGTTGAACAGAAAGTAAAGGATAAACAAAAGTGTTTTATGACTACTAAGGGTATATCTAAATTTTTAGAAATTCAAATTAAAACTAAGATAAAGAAAAAGAAAGAATTGAAAGATGAATACCTGGTTTTGATATTTGATATTCCCGAAAAGAATAAAAAACAAAGAGATATATTAAGAGCTCGACTGAAATTACTAGGATTTAAAAAATTACAAAAAAGCGTATGGGTTAGTCCAATTGATTGTTTGAAAGAAATAGGTTTATTGGTTAAGTTATACAGGATTGAGAAATATGTGAGATTTATAATTGCGCGCAATGTTAAAATATAGAGGAAGAGCGTATATATAGAAGGAAAAAGTTTGTTTGGCGCAGTGGGTTTTCTTATCTGACCTGGTCTGAACTAGTGGTTCAAGATCTCGCGGTCGCGAGATTTTTAACCTTTGGCGCAGTGAAGATTTAGGTGGTTAAATTTCTCGCGATCGCGAAAAATTTGACTTTGATAAAATTTTCAACTAATTAGAGCTTTTAATCAATTAATTAATTTTTTGAATCTATTTTTTATCTTAATCAATTTTTCAAAATTCGTTTTTATCTACAGTTGATAAAAACCACTACTAGTAAAGTTTTAATTTTTGATTTAAAATAATTTTTAGTGATTCCATTAATTAGTTACTCCAAAATTTGCTTTTTATAAAAATTTATTAATTAATAACTTTATGTTTTTTGAAATTATTGGTTGGATAGGGATGATTTTATCTTTTTTAGCTTTTCTTTTAATTACTTTTAAAGTGATTACTCCTGTTTCACTTTTATATCAAGGTTTAAATATCTTTGCTGGTATCGGACTAATGATAAATAATGCCTATCACTTTGCCTGGCCAGGTTTTAGCTTGTCTGCGATTTGGACAATAGTTGCCTTATTTGTATTTTTAAAAATTTTAATTTCTAAAAATAAAAAGAATATCGGTAAGTAGATACTCTTTATTTAAGTATTTACACTATACTTTTTTCTTGTTTTTCTGCTTGTTTTATTTTATAAACCTTCTTTAATATCTTTTTTCTTTGCCGTTCTCCTCTTACACCTTTTATTCTTTGAGCAAGATTTGTGAGTATTTCTTCTTTACCATAACAGATTAAAATATCATTTGCTTTTATTAGATTGTTTCCTTTTGGCGCGCCAATAAAGATTGTCTTTCCATTGATTTCACGGATAATTCCAACAACTAAAATTCCTTCATAGTAAAGTTTTGATTCTTTTAAAGTCTTTCCTGCTAGCCAGGATTTTTCTTTTATTGTGAACTTTGATATGGAATAACCTTTTTGCAAACCAAAAAGTTTTTCATAGTCATAAATTTTTAAACGTCCGTATTTTTTTATTAAAATTCTTTCAAAAAAGCGCGTGAGTATTCTGTCAGCCCAACGCGAACGAAAAATAAAATATAAAATAAAAATTCCAACTACAAGACCACCTAAACGAGTTAGAGCTCCTTGCTTACTTTGGCCAACAAAAGTAAGAACTAATGTGGCAATTGCTGTGGTTAATCCGGCACTTCCTAAAAGCATCAAAATTCTAATGATTTGGCGACGTAATGGATGATAGACGATTGACTCTGATTCCGAAGTAGTGAAACCGACACCCGAAAAAGCTGATTGCGCTTCGAAATTAGCAACTTCTCGAGAGAGTCCAGTTAATTTCAGAGCCGTTGCTCCAATTTTTATTACAATTACTGAAAAAATAATAATTAATAGAAAAGAAAGTAATGCTATCATAATCTAAAAATTATTTATGACGTTCAACAGTAAATTTATAAACTTGAAATTTTTCTTTATTTGGATTAATTCCAGCTTTTTGGCAGGCAATACTAATTTGTTCATTAACAGTATTTATTCCCTTAATATCCGGCAGTAATAAACCAGTATGGCCATTTATTGATTTGACAATAATTCCATATTTTTTTGGATCAAGGTTATCAATTGATTTAACTATTTCTGGTTTTGACAAAATATCAACTGAAATCTCTAGATTGTTTAATTCGTCTTTTTGGAGAGGAAAGAAACGCGGATCATAAAAGGCAGCGGAAATTGCATTAGAAATAATTTCTTGAGCAATATTTTCTTTTGTTGGCAAAAATGTGCCGATACAACCACGGAGAGAGCCATCTTTTTTGTGAAGCGAAACAAAAACACCGGCTCTTGTTTTATACATTTTTTCCGGTAAATTTTTTGGGACTTCGATTATTTGATTTTTTTCTAAATAATTTTCGATTGTTTTTTTGGCTAGTTTTATATATTCATCCATACTAAATTTTAATATAAGTGAGTACTGGCGGTCCGGACGGGACTCGAACCCGCAACTTCAGCCGTGACAGGGCTGCGATCTAACCAATTGATCTACCGGACCATTGTCTTATTATTGTAGCAGTTTTATCTAGCTTGACAAGTTAAAAAAAAATATTATTATAAAAATAAAAGCAATGTTTGAAATGGAGGGAAAAATGGTTGAAAAAAGCATAATTATAAAATTACGATTTGGTTTACATTTACGAGTTGCCGGTTTAATAGCCAAAGAGGCCCGAAAATATCAATCTGATATATTGATAATAAAAAACGGAATTGTAGGTCAAGCAAAGTCACTAATATCTATATTATTTTTAACAGTTGCTTACGGTGAAAAAATAATTATTCGGGCTGAGGGACCTGACGAACGTGAAGCAGTAAAAAATTTGGCGAAATTAATCTGTGATTTACCTGAGGATTTTTAACAAAAGGCTGCCGGATAAAAACAATAGGCAGTCTTTTTGATTTAGTTTTTATTTGACGGTTTCAACAATTTTAGTAAAAATTTTGGGATTATTTTCTGCTAAGTCAGCTAAAATTTTTCTGTCAATTTCTATTTTATTTTTTTTGAGTGCTGAAATAAATTTTGAATAAGTTGTACCATTTTCTCGACAAGCAGCGTTTATTTTAATCTGCCAGAGACGGCGAAAATCCCTTTTTTTCCTTTTTCTATCAGCGTAGGCGAAAGCACCAGCTCGGCGAACAGCGGTTATGGCTAATTTTAATTTTTTCTTTCGACCCCACTTATATCCCTTTGCTTGCTTAAGGATATTTTTTCGGCGTTTGAGATGATGTTTTCCTCTTTTTACTCGTGGCATAAATTTAAACTAATTATTTAATATGTTGTAGAAGTGTTTTTCTGTAAGCTTTAGAAAATTGCTTTTTTCTTCTTTTATTTCTTCTTTTTTTACCTGGTTCTTTAGCATTAAAATGGTCCCTTCCACAAGGATGATGAAGAATTTTTTTCTTTTTAGTAATTTTTATTCTTTTTTTAATAGATTTTTTTGCCATAAAATAAAATTTAATTCGACCGGCTAATTAAAATAGTAATTCTTGGGCCTTGTTTTTTTAATGGCTGTTCAATTTTAATATTTTCTAAAGAAGAGATAAAATCGTTTATAATTTTTTCACCTAAATCGGCATGTGTTCTTTCTCTTCCTCTAAGCAACATTTCAATTTTTACTTTATTTCCTTCTTTTAAAAATTTATCAACTTGTTTTCTTTTAAATTCGAGATCATGTTTTCCAACACGTAGTGACAATCTTATTCCTTTTACCTCTCCTTTTTTAGATTTTTGTTTTTTTTCCTTTTTTGAAAGTTGGTATTTAAATTGACCAAAGTCTAAAATTTTGGCGACTGGTGGATCCTGATTCGGATTTACTTCGATTAAGTCCAACCCTTTTTTTTGTGCCATTTCAATTGCTTTCGAAGTTTCAACAACGCCAATATGTTTTCCATTTTCATCAATAAGACGAACTTTTGGTGCTTTTATTCTGTAATTAAGGCGATAATATTTCATTAATTGATTTTACGAAATTACGAAAATTAAAATTTGGTGGAGATGGCGGGTAGTTCGCCCGCGTCCGTAAGAGAATAAACAAAAACCTCTACTTTCATAGTCTGGTTATTTTCTCGATTAAAAGGTTAGAACCAGACAAAACCCTTTTAATCAAAGTCCATTTATTTCAGCTCTTTGAGTTGGACATCCTTAAAGAGCCAATCCTGCTGAATAACACCAAATCTTACTAGCAGGAGTTGTAAGCTTGGCGGCTGTTACTTTAAGCAACAGCAAAGTTTAAAGCAGGTGCGCGAAGCGCCTGTTTAACTTTATTCAATAAGTTGGCATTTATTGTTTTTGGAAGTTTACGTTCTTCCGGACGGAAAGCAGTTTTTGTTTATTTCACTCCGTCGATTTTTGAACATCCCCGTTAAATAGATGTTTTTAATTTTTGGCTTATTTTCCTTTCGACTTCTCTTTTTTTTATTACTTCTCTTTTGTCATATTTTTTCTTGCCACGAACCAAGCCAATTTCAACTTTAATCAATCCGCCTTTAGTATACACCTTTAGAGGGATAATTGTCAAGCCCTTTAATTTAGTTTTTCCAAATAAATAATTAATTTCTTTCTTTTTTAATAAGAGTTTTCTTGCTCTAGTTGGATTATAGTCTTGTTGAATTTGAGAGGCCGGGGGATAGGGAGCAATATGAACATTAATTAACCAGGGTGTTTTGTTCGAATCAATACTTACATAGCCGTCTTTTAAATTTATTTGTCCATTTTTTACCGATTTAACTTCCGGACCAGATAAAATGATTCCCGATTCAAATTTTTCTAAAATTTCGTAGTTATAAAGCGCTTTTTTATTTGTTGTGATTAGTGACATAAATTCATTTTAACATAAAGAATTTTTCTTGCAACATAGATTTTACATAAACTGAGACGAATTAAGATAAATTCTAAATTCCGAGATACAAGATACCTGCCTACCGGCAGGCAGGCAAGATACAAATTTCAAGATACAAGGTACAAACAAGAATAAATCAAAAATCAAAAAAGTTAGTTGCTTAGTTGCTTGGTTGCCTGGTTGAATTGAAAATTTTTTAAGGGGTTTTAAGAAGTTGGATTTCTAAAATTATCCCTCGATTCTTAGAGAGTTTTAAAATTCACGATCGTGAAAAATAAGACAACGGTCAAAAATTTCGCGATCGCGAGAAATAAGACAATGGTCAAATTTCTCGCGATCGCGAGAAATTTGACCAAGACATTTTAAAACATTTTAAAATGATTTTTAAATCAATTTTTAGAAAGTTAAAAATTTTAAATTGGAAGGTTTGAAATTTACATTCATTTTTATTTATTTAATTTCACTAATAATTGCTAATCTGTTTTTTCCCGAAAGGTCTTTTTTTATTTTTACTTTTTTGAAATATTTTTTTGCTTCTCGAATAATTTTTATTTTTTGTTCAGGCGAAAATTCGATTAAAATTTTGCCATTCTTTTTAAGATATTTTACTG
>JAGGZP010000065.1 GCA_021161965.1 bacterium | reverse complement strand
TTAACTGTTGATGATTGTCCTTCTTCAGATTTTAAAAGAAAAGTAGATTTTCTCTTATTAAAAAATATTCCAGCAATCTTTTTTTGTATAGGGAAACTAACGGAGAAAAGAAAAAAGGTTATAATATATGCCATAAAAAATGGTTTTATAATTTGAAAGAAAGTGAAAATTTTGAAATTCCAAAAAAAATATAATAAAAAATCTCAAGACAGTTGCAATAGCCCAGAGTATAAAATATTAGAATGGATATTATCTTAATAAAAAAATTTCTATAAATTACATTTCTGTCAACACTTTTTTGTAAACTTCTTCAATTTTTTGTCCAATAACAGACCAATTATATTTTTCTTCAACTAATTTTCGGCTATTTATCCCCCACTCTTTGGCGATTTTTTTATTTTCCAACAAAAACTTTAACTTTTCCATTAAATCGCCAACATCACCCGGCTTTACTAATAAACCGTTTATATTTTTTTTAACTAATGTTCGCGGACCGGGGAGATTTGAAACAATAATCGGTTTGGCGCAAGCCATTGCTTCAAGTAATACCAAACCAAACGCTTCGGATTTTGTGGTTGAAGGTAGAATAAAGATATTGGCTAAATTATAAAAATCTGGCAGACTTTGATCAGGAATTCGGCCGACAAAAACAACTCTATCGCCTACTCTCAGATCTTTGGCTATTTTTTCGTAAAATGGTCGCAAATTGCCATTACCAATAATTAGCAATTTGAAATCAGAAATAGCAGATTTTAATTTTGCTATTGCTTTCAGTAAAATATTTACCCCTTTAAAGTAATGTGCTCGATCAAGTCCGCCAACAAATAGAATTATTTGGTTGTCTGGATCAATTTTATATTTTCTTAATAAGTTTTTATTTTTTTGTTTTGGGGAAAATTTTACTAGATCAACACCAAAAGGAATTTCAATAAATTTATTTGGATATTTTTTGAAGTATCTTTTAATTTGCGAATGCCTTAAATAATCAAATGTTGAAACAATAATTTTGTTTGAGTATTTAATTAACAAGGGGAGAAAAATAAAGCTGTAAATTTTAAAAAAGAAGCCAGTAATACCCTGCCCGATTAAATCCATATGATAACGAACTATTAACGTGGATTCATGCCTGCCTGCCGGACGGATGCCAGACAAAAATTTTTTGAATATTTTCCAAAGTAAAATTATCTCCGTAGCACCAATAAACGGCCAATGAAGATAAATAATATCAAAATTTTTTAATTGGGAAATTATTTGTGGAATAAAGGCAGCATTACCGTATTTTAAAATTGGTCGAAAATATCTGACTAAGAATTTATTTTCAATAATATTTTCTTTTTTATATCTCGGTGTAAAAACAACGATGTCATGTCCCAATTTTACAAGCTCTCTCGATTCATTTAAACAAACATTACCAATACCACTAGTATAAGGAAGAAAACGACAAACTATTTGAACAATTTTCATATCTTCTTGACTTAAGTTATTTATATTTTATACTTATTATAAATAAAAATAGACTGCGGGTATCGTATAACGGCTATTATATCTCCCTTCCAAGGAGAGGATACGGGTTCGACTCCCGTTACCCGCTTTTATAAACTTTTATAAAATGAATATGCCTGAATTGTCTTTACCTACTCAAAAACTTATCAATAAATATCAAAATTGGCTTCAGTCTCTTCAACCAAAAAAAGGTGAGATTACTATTAGAGTAGATGAAGTAACTAGTAAAGTTGCTAGCTTCTACGAAAAGATTAGAGAAATAGTAGATTGGCGAGAAGAACACTTAATGCGTCGTATTGCTATTGAAAGAATTTTAAAAAGAAGGTTGCTTTTTAAAAATTGTGTTCAGAATGTAGCCGAGTCTTTTGTTTTAGAACTAATTCGTGGAGGACATTTCCCTAATAATTATATAAAAAAATCGAAAATTAATCAGGTTCAAAATATTTTAAATAAATATACATTCATTTTAAAAAATGCTCCTCCAATACCTAAAAGTAAAACTCAAAGTGAATTTTACACTAATATTTTATCTGTGGCAGCTTGTGAAATTGAAGAAACATTAGATCCCTCTCTTTATGCAAGAGAAAATGCTTTGATCGATTATATGTCGACTATAATGAGAGAGAGAATAAAAATTGGTAAGTATGCTATGAGCTTTAAAAAAATAAGTGAAGAAGAAAAAAATATCCAAATTTATGTTGCAGTTCAACAAGCACTTTTTAAATTGGACGAACCAATTGTAAACTATAATTTACTTAAATACCTTTTTCCTGATTGGGTAAATCTTTCTTCTTCAAGATTGGAGGAGATTACTAAAGCTATCCATGATATTTGGGCTAAACTCAATAATATCCATTGTCACTTCTTGGCTGATAAATTTTATAAAATTTGTGAGAGATATGATACCGCTTATTTAATTTTAGGTGACATTATTACTGAAAATCCTATGGAAGCGGAAGAAAATCTGCGTCAACCAACATTTCTAGAAGAAGCAGTAAAAAAGGCCTATAATCGACGTCTAAAAACGCTCCGCTCTAGAACTAATCGATCTGCTTTTTATAGTACATTGTCTATATTTTTAACTAATATATTTTCTCTTTATGTTTTAGAATTTCCTTTTAGTAAATATGTTATGGGACATATTAGTTGTTTAGCAGCAATACTAGATGTAGCTATGCCAACTTTTTTAATGTTTCTCCTTGTAGCTACTATAAGATTACCTAGTAAAAAAAATTTAGAGTTAGTAATTGAGGAGGTCAAAAAAATTGTTTATAAGGATATAAAATACGATGTTTATGAAGTAGAACTCTATCCCCAAAGATTTTGGTTACTTAGAGTAATTTTTAAAATTTTCTATACCATGTTATTTTTTTTCTGTTACGGGGTAATTATTTTCTTTTTATATAAATTACAATATCCTCCTCTTTCTTGTTTACTTTTATTAATGTTTACTTCTTTAATTGCTTTCACTGGAGTTAAAATTCGTCGACGAGCTCAAGAACTACATATTACTGAGCCTAAAGAAACATTTTTCGGAACAATTATTGAGACCTTGGCTATCCCAATTATTCGAACAGGAAAGTGGTTATCTGCTCGCTGGAAAAAAATGAATTTAGTTGGTGTTTTCTTTACCTTTTTGGTAGATACACCATTTTTGGTATTTATTGAATTTTTAGAACAATGGCATTATTTCCTAAAAGAGAAGACAGAAGATATTAGATAATATAGTTACCAATAAATGAAATTTTTTATAATTTTCCAAATCGTTCCAAAAAGTGGATTGACTAAATATTTAATTAGCGGGTGTTCAAAACCACCGAAATTAAATTTATCATCAAAAAATTTTAAAATTTCCCGGTCGCTAACAATTCGTGTTTTCTGAATTTTGAACCTTTTGTTTAAAATTTTTGGCAATTGAAGTAATACATTGAAATAACTTTTTATCTTTAACCAAAACCAACCAGTAAATAAGCTATAAGCAAGCGTGCCAATCTCCATAATTAACCAGAAAGGAAATATTAAAAATAATGTTGCTAGTTTGTAAAACTTTAGCAGAACTATTTCACGATTTCTTTCCGACCAATAAAGTTTAAAATGTGTTAGTTTTGGATTATATTTATGATAAACAATTGCCTCGGGCACTAAAAGAATTTTATAGCCGAGCATTCGTGCACGAATACAAATATCCATATCTTCATGATACATAAATAAATCTTCATCAAATAGGCCAACTTTTTTTAGGATATCCATATTGATAAACATTGCTGCTCCAGATGCATAAGGAATCTCTTTAATTTTTGGTTTAAATTTTTTAATTTCTAAATTATAATTACCAGAATAACCAAAACCCAAAAAATGAATTCGGTCACCTGCTGTCTGTATTTTATTTTTATCTGGAAAATTAAAAATTAATGGCTGAAGAGCAAATGAATTATTTTGTTTTTGTGCAACCTCAACTAATTTTTCAAAACATTTTTTCTCGCAAAATGCATCTTGATTTAAAAGAAGGATATAATCTATATCAGAATTTATCACCTCTTTTATTCCCTGATTAACGGCACGAGCAAAACCTAAATTTTTTTTATTGGAAATGATTGTTAATCTTTGAAATTTTTTTTTGAATTTTTCAGCAACTTCTACACTTTTATCCTTTGAAGCATTATCAATAACAATAATTTTTGCCGGTAAAAAAGTTTGCTCTTTTAAACTATTTAGGCAATCAAATAAATATTTTTCGCCGTTATAAACGGGGATTATAACTACTATTTCTTTCATAAAATTTCAATGATTTTTCGGCGGCTGGTCAAACCGCTTTTTATTTTAATTCTCGATTTTGGGATATCAAAATATTTAGAAATTATCTCAATTACTGCTTTATTCGCTCTTCCTTTCTCTGCTTTTTGATAAATTTTAACTACAAAATTATTTTTATCAATTTTTTTAATTTTTTCTTCTTTTGAGCCTGGTTTAACTTTAACAAAAAGTTTCATATAAATTTTATTTTAAAATAAAAACTTGTAGAGGATCAGCCTCCAAAATTATCTTTGAAACCGGTTGAGTAATTATCTATTTATATCTAACCCTTCTTCTTTTACTACCTTTTCTAATTGCTCTTTTAGCAGTTTTACTTGCTCTTCGAGAGTCTTTTTAAAGTTTCTCCAGAAATCTGCACCTCCTTGGCAATTTTCCATTTCAGCGTCTTTGACATATTGATCCATTCTCCATAAACTATCCATTGTTTCGGATAGTTGATGAATTAAATTGTGCTGACAATTTTTCATCATAAATATAATTAATTTAAATTAGTCGACCTTATATAAAATTATATTACAAAGTTTATTAATTTGTTTGGTACAAAAATTGTTTTTCTAATATTTTTTCCGGATAAATATTTTATTATTTTTTCTCTATTTTTTGCTATTTTTTCAATTTCCTCTTTTGATAGATCGCGTTTGATTTTTATTTTATCCCTTACTTTTCCATTGATTTGAATAACTAATATAATGTTTTCTTCTTTAATTAATTTTGGATCATATTTTGGCCATTGTTCTTGGAAAATAGATCTTTTGTGAGGGATTTTCGGGTTAATTTTATGCCATAATTCTTCGGAGATATGTGGAGCAAATGGCGAAAGAAGTTTTAGAAATATTTCAACGGTTTGTTTAGACAAATTGTTTTTATTTTTTTCAATTACATTGAAAAACGCCATTAAAGCAGCAACTGCTGTATTAAATTTAAAGTTTTCTAAGTCACTACTAACTTTTTAAATTGTTTGATGAGAAATAATTTCTAATTTTTTATTTTTATTTTATTTTTTTTTTTTTTGTTAA
>JAGGZP010000079.1 GCA_021161965.1 bacterium | reverse complement strand
GCATTTACCTCTAAAACATATTTTGCCGGCCTTTTTGGTTTATAGATAGTTATATTTTTTTCTTTAAATGGTAGAGGCACATTCTTTTTAAGATAAACAATTCGATTATTATTTATCCAGATTATATCTAGAGGAAATTTCATCTCCTTCATCCAAAATGACCAGTAGTCAGCCTTTGGAAAAATAAAAAGCATCCCGTGATTTTCTTCTAATTTATCTCTTTTACTTAATCCTTTTATTAGGTCTTTCTTCTTTTTAACAATCTCGACATAGATTGTTTTATCTTTAATAATAACCCTTCCATATTTTATTTGCGTTTTTTTTATTGAAGAGAAATAAAAAGATAAGCAAACAAAAAATAAAGTAAATAGTATAAAAGAAATTTTAATTTTCCTGGACACCCTGTTTTTTAATTAGAAAAAAAATAATAAAAGAGAATGTAACTAGGTAAAATAATAGAACAATTATTTTTTCTATTGTTGTTTGTTTTCCGAAAGCAGATATTAAAACAGAAATTAAACCAAAAAATGCTGCAACAAACCAGTAAAACAAAACAGCCTGACGATGAGAAAATCCTGCTTTAAGAAGACGAAAATGAAAGTGTTTTTTATCACCCCTTGAGAACGGTATTCTTTTTTCCAAAAAAAATCTTTGGATAATTACGGCAATCATATCTAAAAAAGGAATACCTAAAATTAAAAGGGCAGTAGCTATTTTTGCGCCAGAAATAATTGCTAATGTCCCGAGGGTAAAACCGGCAAATAAGCTTCCACCCTCACCGAGAAAAATTTTTGCCGGGTGAAAATTAAAAATTAAAAAACCGAGAAAAGCAGCAGAAAAAATTAGAGAAATAATAGCAACATCAGGTTGATAGAACTTTTCTAATAAGCAAATAAAAGCAATAATAAGACCACCAATTACTGATATTCCAGAGACTAACCCATCTAAACCATCTAAAAGCTTTGTCGAATAAGCACAGAGCATTAACCATATAAAGGTAAAAATATCAGCTAACGGCGTAAAATAAAATGGAATGTTATGAAACCGAAAGATTTCAAATTTCCAGTGGTCGAAATGAATAACTCCCGAACCAAATGGATTATTTATATATTTTATTCCAATACCACTTAAAATAATAACGAAGCAAGCTAAAATTGGCCAAATGATTTGTTGATGTGGTTTTAAATTATATTTATCATCTAAAAATCCACCAATCATTAATAATGAACTAGCAACAAAAACTCCAATTAGATATTTAAAGATAACAATCTGCCGAAAATTTTCTGGTAAAACTTTTAGAAAAGAAATTTTTTCTTCTGGCCAAAGCGGGCTGAAATAAACGGAAAACAGAACAATAAAGAAAGAGAAAAAAACAGCCAAACCACCGAGGAGAGGTATTGGCTGAGAATGAATTTTTCTTTTAGAAATCGGATAATCGACTATTTTATTCTTTTTTGCTATTTTTGAAATTAAGGGCGTTAAAATAACTGTTAATAAAAAAGTGATAAAGTAAATAAGAAGGTACATAAAAATAAAATTAAAAATTTTTTCTTTAGTTATTGAGAGGCATAAAAACTGACTTGTCGAGAATATTAATCTCGGGTATAATTTTAATCGAAGTAACTGATGTAAGTGGCAATGATAAATTTATTTCAATATTTCTTTTTTCATCCGCTCTCCAATTTCTTAGAGGATAGATGGTAAGATTAATAATTCTTGAACCCTGGTAAATAGAAATAATTGCATTAACTTGCCAAAAACTATAAGCTGATTGATTTATTGCTTGAAATTTAATTTGAGCGGGAATTATCTTTTGGTTTGCTCGCATTGTTGGAGAAAATATAACTTTTCTAAATTTTAACTGGGAGAGAATTGATAGTTTTTTTCTCATTTTTGGACGAACTCTTTGGTAAGAGATTTTTATAATTTTGATCTGAAAATTTTTTGGCAAATTTTTTATTTTTTGGTTTAAAACAAACAGATATTTCTTTTCACTAGGGAGAAAAAATGTTCTATTAGAGTCGGATTCTCCTCCAGACCAAACAAACTTATATTCAAAATTTTTTATTACCCATCTAGAATCTTGATTTTCTGCCTCAGCGACCAAATCATATTCTCCTTTAATTGGTAGAGTAATTATTGTTTTATTTTGGATTGTTAGTGGTAATGGCTGATTATGTTTGTGTATCGCTAAGTAATCAATTTTGTCTTGTGTTAGGTCATTAAGCATCTGATTATAGGCTTTGCGGTAGGTTAGAAATAGACTAAATTGATAAATTGCAATACCCCAAATAAATAAATTTAAAGCAATTAAGAAATAAATTAATATGTACTTTAATAATTTGCGATGTTCTAAAAGCCAATAAGCAATATTTAGTTTTTTAAGTTCTTTTTCTTGCATATAAAATAGTATAACAAATACATTGCAAATGTCTATATTTATGTTATTATAAAATAACAAGGTCGACAAACTTAATATATTAAAAAAAATTTATGTTTGCCCAACATTTTTTCTTCTATACAATTAGTGTAGCAATAATTCTAATAACTCTTTTTGTTCTTGTAATTTTCATTTACCTGCTAATTGTTTTCAAGAAAGTTAATCGGTCAGTTAACAACGTTGCTAAATCTATTGAAATAATCAAAGAAAAAATTTCTCGCTCTTCTTGGGTAGCTTTGATTGGGGAGGCAATCAGAGAGACAATCAGCTTTTTGAAGAGCAGAAAAGAAAAAAAATAAAACCGAAAAAATTCCAAAAATCTAAAAATTTTCAAGTTTGAAAAACGCAGAAAATTTTTCTAGATTTTTGAGAACCCCGCACCAAATTTGCTCCGAAAAATTATTTCTAGTCAATTATTTATCACTAAATAATTTTAACGT
>JAGGZP010000072.1 GCA_021161965.1 bacterium | reverse complement strand
TATATAGTGAGCCAAGTGAGGGGGTTCAATTTTCAATTTACATCCAATTTTCAATTTTTACCCCTCACTTGGTTCTTTGATATAGACTTTTAAAGATTGTTCATTTTACGTGGCACTATATAGTGAGCCAAGTGAGGGGTGAAATTTTCAATTTCCAAACTTTTGAAAATTGAGTCATTGAAAATTCATTGAAAATTGATCATTGATCATTGAAAATTGTCTGCCGGTAGGCAGGTGTCCGTGTTTATCCGTGGTTCTTTATGTCCGTGTTTGTCTGTGATTCCTTATGTCCGTGTTTGTCCGCGTCTAATACATCTAGATATCCAGATTTTTGACAAATTTTGCATGGGTTTGGATGAATTTTTTTCTTGGTTCAACTTCTTTTCCCATTAATATCTCAAATAACTCATCGGCTTCTTGGGCATCTTTTATTGTTACTTTCTTCAAAACCCTGTTATTAATGTCCATTGTTGTTTCAAACAATTCTTCTGGATTCATTTCTCCTAAACCTTTATATCTCTGAATAGTAACACCAGGAATTTTTTCTTCTTTCTCTTCTTGGCTGACTTTTTTTACTGAAAATCCTTTTGCTAATTCTTTCTTCTCTGTTTTTCTCTTAATTTCTCGCAATATTTTTTCCTTTTCTTTATCACTATAAATATATTTTTTTATTTTTCCATAAGTTAAACGATATAAAGGTGGCTGTGCAATGTATAAATGGCCTTTGTAAATAATATCCGGAAAATAACGATAAAACAATGTTAAAAGTAATGTTCGAATATGCGCACCATCAACATCCGCATCAGTCATAATAATGATTTTATGATAACGCAATTTATTTGGATTAAATTTCTCACCAAAATTTGTTCCTAGAGCAATAATTAAAGACTTAAGTTCTGAATTAGCAAGAATCTTACTAATTCTTGCTTTTTCAGCATTGAGAATTTTACCTCGTAAAGGCAAAATTGCCTGAGTATATCTGTCTCTTCCCTGTTTTGCACTTCCGCCAGCTGAGTCACCTTCAACAATAAAAAGCTCAGAAATTCTCGGATCACGGCTAACACAATCAGCAAGTTTACCAGGCAAAGTTATACCTTCGAAAGCACTTTTTCTTATTACTGCTTCTCGTGCTGACTTTGCTGCTTTTCTTGCTCGACTTGCCAAAATGCATTTTTCAATAATTGCTTCTGCATCTTTTGGATGTTCTTCTAAAAAATTACTGAAAGCTTTGGAAAATACTGATTCAACAGCTGCCTTGACTTCTGTATTTCCAAGTCTCGCTTTTGTCTGCCCTTCAAATTGCGGTTCTCTTACTTTAACACTAATAACAGCTGTTAAACCTTCACGAACATCTTCGCCGCTAAAATTTGTATCTTTTTCTTTCAAAAAATTATGTTTTCGGGCATAACTATTTAACACTCTGGTCAACGCTTTTTTAAAACCAACTAAATGTGTTCCACCGTCGGATGTATAAATATTATTGGCGAATGAAAAAATTGTTTCTTTAAAATCGTTAGTGTACTGTAAGGCTATTTCAATATTTATATCATTTATTTCTTTAGATACATAAAAAATATTTTTATGCCTCTTCTCATTCGTCCGATTTAAATAACAAACATAAGAACTAATTCCACTAGTAAAACAGAAAGTATATTCTTTTGGATTTTCTTTTTCGCGCTTATCAAAAACTTTTATTCTTATACCTTTTGTTAAATAAGCCTGTTGTCTCAGATGATTAAGAATATATTTGAAATCAAAATCAATTTTTGGAAAAATTTCTGGATCTGGTTGAAAAGTTATTATTGTCCCAGTTTCATTTGTTTTACCAATTGGTTTAACTTTACATAATGGCCTACCTCGTTTATACTCTTGCATCCAAACTTTTCCGTCGCGCTTAACTTCGGCTTTAAGCCATTTTGACAAAGCATTAACCACTGAAACACCGACTCCATGTAAACCTCCAGAAACTTTATAGGCTGTTCTATCAAATTTTCCACCGGCATGCAATTTAGTCATTACTACTTCCAAAGCCGAAAGTCCAGTTGGCTTATGAATATCAACTGGGATACCCCGACCATCATCTGTCACTCTAACTTTATTATCCGGTAAAAGTTCAACAATAATTTTATGACAATAGCCAGCCATCGCTTCATCAATAGAATTATCAACAACCTCCCAAATTAAATGATGTAGCCCTGTCGGGCCAACTGAACCAATATACATTGCCGGCCTTTTTCTTACTGGTTCAAGACCTTCTAAAACAGTAATGCTTTTAGCCCGGTATTCAGATTTTTCTTTATTTTGTTTTATTTTATTGATTTTCTTGCTCTTTTTCCTAGTCATAATATATTAATTATACCACATAAATAAGAAAAATCAAGAATAATAAAATACTAAATAATTTATTTTTCGCAGACCATTTTCTAAAATACTTGATTCCGCTTATCAGATGAATCCACATAATTTTATCAAAAAATTTTTTTATACCTCTTTTTTGCGCTGATAACCTTTGATAAAAATGAATCATTTTTGATTTCGGATAATAAAAAACTTGCCAGCCTTTCAAATGAAATCTTCGACACCAATCGACATCCTCGAAATACAAAAAATAACGCTCGTCCATTAATCCAACATCTTTTAGCGCCTTTTTTCTAACAAACAATGCTGCTCCCAAAAGCCAATCAACCTCTTTGGGTTCTTTGTGGTTATAATCCGCTAAAAGATAATTTTGTAATACTTTTTTAAAGAAAAAAATTTTACCTAAAAACGATCGGCGGAGAAATGGAATGTAAAATTTCGGAAAGCGAAAGCAAGAAAACTGCAAAGTTTTATCTGGATTAATTAATTTTGGTCCGGCAATACCAACTTTTTGATTCTTTTCCATAAACTGATAAAGATTTTCTACAGATTTGGGAAGAACAATAATATCTGGATTAAGAATTAAAAGATATTCACCTCTCGAGATTCTTATTCCTTGATTTACCGCATAAGAAAAACCAAAATTTTCTGGATTAAAAATTACTCTAACATTTGCCTGATCTAATTTACCTAAAAAATTAAGACTATCATCTTTTGAATGATTATCAATAATAATTATTTCGTAATTGATTGAAATATTTGCCTCTTTTATGCTTTTAAGACATTCTTCTAAAAAATTTTTTTGGTTGTAATTAACAATAATTATTGAAATCATATTGTATAAATTAATAAAACCATTTTTTTATTTCTTTTGCATTGACTTTTGCATTTCTGAGAATATGTTTTCTCTTTGCTAACATTTTTTTAAACCTACGCCAAAAAGATAGCTCTGCCTGAAACAAAATTTTTGGTCGAAAAATAAGCAACCAGAGTATTTTTTTAAATTGATACCAAAATATAAAAAATGAATGACAGAAAAAATTTTGCCAATAATCATTTTTTAAAATTAACCAGAGATGATTTCGATAAGAAAAAAAGTTAACTCTTGGTGACTTCTTTGCTTGTTTAGATATATCAATCCGATTTAATTTCCCTCGGTGACCAATTGTACTTCGAAAATGATAAGCAAGAGCATTAGGGCAATACAAGGCTGACCAACCTCTTAATTGCAAACGCCAAGCTAAATCAACATCTTCTTTATAAGCAAAAAAATCTTCATCAAAATATTCATCAAAAATTTTTATATCTTCTAATGCCTTTCGTCGATATAAAACACAAGCGCCCGAAATACCAAAAACTTTTTCTTGCTTATTATATTTTCCTTTATCTTCCTGTCCTTCTCCCCGGTCAACAACCATTCGTGAACGATAAATTTTTAATCCAGTGCTGTCAATAACGTTTGTTTTTATTTTTTCATTTAATTCTCGATTAGTAAACCCCGCATCACCAGAAAGCCAACGATGGTACGGGATAAATTTTATTTTTAACAATTTTCCACCAAAGGCGGCAATTTTTTTATTTTTTTCTGCTTTCTTAATTATTTCTTCTAAAAAAGTAGGTTCTAAAATTACATCGGGATTTAAAACAAAAACGTATTTGCTATTAGTAAGTTTAATTCCTTGATTATGAGCACGAGAAAATCCAAGATTTTTTGAGTTTCGTAAAATATAAATATTTTTATATTTCTTCTCAATAAATTCAACTGTTCCGTCAGTTGAAGCATTATCGATTATTAAAACAGTAAAATCTTTAAATGTTTGAGAAAAAATAGAATCAAGACAATCACCTATATATTCCCGGCTATTCCAGGTTACAATTTGTATTGAAACCTTAGGAC
>JAGGZP010000001.1 GCA_021161965.1 bacterium | reverse complement strand
TTTAGATTCCCATAAAATATATCAACGATCAACAGAACAAAAATTAAACTTAAACCCATTTCTTTGCTAAAAATACTCAAAGCAAAAGCCAACAAGAGAAGTAAATAATGAAAAATTTTGTTTTTTCTTAAATAAAGCAAAAACAAATAAATAGCCAAAAGATAAAAAAGAGCACAAATTAAATCACACCTTCCAGCGATCCAAGTAACTGACTCATGATGAGCTGGCCAAAAAACAAAAAACAAACTAGCAAAAATGCCTATTATTTCATTTTTGAATAAAAGTTTACTAATTGAAAAAATAAGAATTGCCGTAAGGCCAAAACAAAAAACACTAAATAAATGATAGCCGAAAGGATTATCTCCCCAAAGATTGTTATCGATTACAAAAGAAAGATTAGTTATCGGCCGAACAAAATCTGATTTTATGATTAAAAAATTTAACCCACTATTATGAGCAGTTTGAATAATTTCAAAATCATCAGATAGAAAATAATCATTTAATGTCGGGGCATAAACGATAAAAGCCAAGACAATTAAAATGATTGGAATAAATAATTTGTCTGAAACAATTTTTTTAAAAAATTTATACCCCATTCGTATCTTCAACTTTAGCTTTTAATTTTAGATTACAATTTGGACAAAAAAGAATTCTCTCCTTATATTTCAATTCACTGTGACAATTAGGACATTGGTAAATGAAAGACGGTAGTCTATCTTTCTGATCTTTGGTAAGAACATAACAGCCAACAAAATGCATCTTGGACCAGCTCAAAAATTTAAGGTTACTTATCTTATCAGATAAAATAGCTAGCCAAAGAAACAATTTTGAAAATTTCCAATAAACTAAACCGTTAGATTTATAAAACTCTCTTCTATGGAAATTATGTGATAATAGGATTTTATTGATTTCACTTTCAGTGTTCAACTTATAGCGAGTCTCAAAAGTATCGCTTTCTTTAATCCCCAATAATACGGCCAAACTTATGAATAAAAGTGGGCAATAAATAACTCAAAAATATAAATGGATTATTAAGATTCGGTGTCATCAGAATTAAACGTCCCCTATTCTTTAAAACTCTAGAAAATTCTTTCATTACTTTTCCTGGTTCCCTTAAATGCTCAAACAACCATTCACAAATAATTACATCAAAGACACTATCAGAAAAGGGTAGTTTGACTAAATTAGTAACAATTAAATTTTTTAGTTGATGATTAGTTTCTAAAATTTCTGGATTTCTGTCAACACCAACTGCCAAATTCACTTTATCTAAATAATCAGGTCTATAACCTTGACTTCCGCAACCTGCATTTAAAAGTCTATCGCCTCTTTTTATATATTTATCAGTTAGCTGGTGAAAAAAGTAACCAACATCTTTATATTTAGGGTAATGCTTTTGGATATAGATTTTATATTCTCCAAAGGTCATAAAGAAACAGAAAAATAGTTCTGATTTTGAGGTAGTTGGTTTTAGCTGATAATAATTTAGCCATATTTTAGATTGGGAAACTCAGTTTCGGGTACCCGAATCTATAATTTTTCTACAGACAATATAAAACAATTATCAGTGACCTTCTGACTGTGTTTTATTTTATAACCTTTATTTAGGTTACCTTCATTAGCTACAAAATAGAAATTCTGGTCTTGAATTTCCTCTAAATTATTAACCCAAAATATCCCCTTTCTGTTGGCATAAAATATTATTGACGGGAGAGAAAATCCCCCGGACTGAGATATATAAACATTACTGTTACTACTAAGATTATGAAGGGCTAATCCTAGTGTTCGGGAAATTATTGCTGGCGACCAATGTTCTTTAAAATATGTCACCTTTTGGTAAGAATTTCTAGCCGTCAATATTGAAAGAATAAGAAAAAAGGTTATTGTTGCGGTCATTAAAATCTTTCTAAGTTTTAGTTTATTTTTTAAACAATCAAAGCCAAAGTGTAAAGTATCTACAATTATAATAGCCAATAGAGGAAACAAGGGCATCATATAGGTAGCTAATTTATCTTTAGAAAACTGAAAAAGCAAAAAATAAATTAAAATAAAAATTGCAAAAAATACTGAAGGTGAATTTTGCTTCTTTTTCAAGTTCTGAAAAAATCTAGAGATAGAGACACTAAGAGCTATCAGGGCTATTATTGACCAAGGAGAAAATTGTCTATAAAATACCTTATCTAAATAAAACCATGGGCCGAGCTGGTGAGCCGTAAAGATAGACCCTGCATAACGTTTAAATAAATTCCAGATAATATAAACTTGCCAAAAATATTGACCATTCTTAAACCAAGCATAAAGATGCCAAGGTAAGACTAATCCAAGAAAGACAAAAAACCCAATCCAAAAATATTTTTTCTTAAGCCAGGAAAAATCATTTTTGATTAGTTTATAAATTATAAATGCTATTAAAGGTAAAAGGCCAATCACATTCTTTGCCAAGACCCCGAAAGCTATAGCTATCCAAGCTAAAATATAAAAACATTTTTGTTTTTCTGTTCTTGCTAAAAAAAACAAACTTAAGATCACAAAAAAGCTAAAAACCATATCATAAGAGACAGATCTAGCGATTAATAAGAACTGAAAGGAAGACAAGGTGATAAGACTGGCTAGTAATCCTAATAAGGCACTCTTGTATGTTTCCAAAACCCAAAGGAAAACTGCGACAATTAACAGAAAGGCAAATACTGCTGAAGATAAACGTAGAGCAAATTCATTTTCACCAAATAAATTCACAAAAAAATTAATAATCCAAATATAAAAGGGCGATTTCTCTAACATGCGGTTATCACCTCTGGAAATTTCATAGCCCTGCCAAGTCAAATCAAAAGGATGATTTTCCAATCTTGATTCGCGAGCCACCTGAGCATAAATACCCTCGTCATAAGAAGCTAAGGGAGAATTGCCAAGTTGATAAAAACAAAATAATGAAGTCGATATTAATAAAAATAAAAGGATAACTAAAGTAACAATTTTCTGGGACTTTAAAAAAAGTATATTCATTTTATTGTCTGGAAGTGAGCCCCTTTCATGACACATATTTTCGCTTTTTTAAGTTTGTGGACAGGCTAATACTAAATCAAAAATCAAAAATCAAAAATCAAAATGCAAAATGATAAATCAAATATAATGCAAAAGTCAAAAATTCCACCCTGCGGGTGGTCACCCGAAGGGTGAAAAAGTTACAATTAAAAACCTTATATAAAAATATCAAATTATTCCAAAGTACTCCAAATTATTCCAATTCAATAATAAATGTCAAATTTCAAATCATTAGCTGTCCTATCTTTTAAGTTATAGACTCTTAGGATTTTAGGTTTAGATTTGAATTTGATTTGGAATAATTTGAGATAATTTGGATTTTGAAATTATCAATTATCTTTTGACA